>JAPLKC010000079.1 GCA_026388255.1 Pseudomonadota bacterium
ATAAATTCCTGAAATATTACGGGAAAGAAAAGCGTGAGATACCAAGGGCGTCCCTCTTGGAAACGAGAGTAATAGTGATGGAAGTAAAGAAGATGACAGCAAAAAGAGAATTGGAACCACATCAAAATGAGTTTTATGAATGGGAAAAGTAGTGCATAACAATCGGCTGCAGCGGATAGTGGCAAAAGGCGGCCACTCCCTCTGAGCCTTATGTTATATCAATACTGATCGAAACTTTTATGGGCTTGCGTTTTATAGTCCATTGGCGTATGATAGATTATGGTCATTATTGAAACCACGATATTCACAGAACGTATGCAAGAACTGATGACTGACGAAGAGTATCGATTGCTCCAACTTCACTTGGTTAACAAACCCGATGCGGGGAAGATCATGCCGGGAAGCGGTGGGCTCAGAAAGTTACGGTGGTCTGCCGGTGGTCACGGAAAAAGAGGAGGCATTAGAGTCATCTAATATTAGTTGTTGCCTCGGGATGCTATTCTTCTTCTCTACGCCTATCCGAAGAGTGAACAAGATGACCTCACTGCGGAACAGCTACGGCAAATCAAAAAGTTAGTAGAAAAGGAGTATTTATGAAGAAGGAGCTATTTGAAGAACTGGTTGAGAGCGTCAAACAGGGCGGTGTGATTCTCAAAAGCACAATAGAGGCTTCCCGGAGCACCGAGATTCCCGACTCCGAAGTGCGGAGTATACGGGAACGTTATGGTCTATCTCAAGACAAGTTTGCTTCTCTCCTCGGGATAAGCGTTGCTACTCTGCGCAACTGGGAACAAGGTCGTCGGAGGCCGGAAGGACCTGCCCGTGTATTGTTGAGGGTTGCTGCCGAACATCCAGAAGTCATATTGAGGAGTGCAAAGCACGAGAAAGTGACAAAACTGGCATAATAAGCTGCTGGAGCCAATCTACGGTACTGCAAAGGAGCTGCTATCAAACCAAAAGCGGGATACTGCATAAATTGCGACAACAGGCATGGCTGCAAGTCAAAAGATCCTCCATGCATTGCTGAGATGGTAGAAAACAACGTTACAAACATGTCAGGCAAACAATATCTGATTGAACAGAATAAAGCGGACAGGTGCAGGGATTGCTCATTTTTTCGCTCATGCTGGAACATAGAAGACTATAACCGCATTGATTTGTCGTAAGCCTTTGTATATAATAATAAAACAATTCAGGGGACGGTTCGGTTATGATAGAAAATGCCTATGTATGCTACGCTGATGTGCTTGGCTTCACCTCCAGGTTTATTTCCGGAGATCTGTCAAGCAAATATGACAAATTAATACAAATGGTTAATGATATCGAAGATCCGAGCATAACCGTTTTTCTTATGTCCGACAGCATCATAATCGTATCGTTAGAGTTTGAAAAATTCCGGGACACTGTAAAAGAGTTTTACACATGGGGGATACTCAACGATTTCTGGCTCAGAGGCGCCATCACAAAGGGGGATGTCACAAGGTACCATGAACGGGCCATGACCGAACAAAACCGGTTTATTCTTCCTTTCCTCGGCGATGGATATCTGAGGGCATATGCGATTGAAACAACAATGAACATATCCGGCATTGCAATAGATCAAAAATTCTTTGATTCGGACAATGCGAACCCGGGATTCATGAAGGGTGTTGATTATATCGAGCACGAAGAATACCTGCCAAAAGCGGGTTATGAAGGGAAAAAGAAGCTCCTCCTGCCCAAAGAACATTCCCTGCGTCAGGTTGTAGATACGATGTACTTTGAAGAAATGCTCGGATCCCACGTTGAAGATGTGGATAAGTACATCAACACCTTCTGTTTTTACATACGGCACCTTGTGGAACGCGTCAGCACTATAAACCTCATAGCCTTTGTAGAAAAGATTATAAAGGAGTTTGAACTACAGGGCGGGCGTATACTGATCCCTACCAAAATCGTGACTATTTTTATCGCAATGGTTGAGGGCTTGCTCAACCGCTACCGGTCGCCTGATAATTTGTATTATTCCAACCCTGACCAGCTTGAGATGCTTGTCGGCAAGATCATATCAGCCCTTAAAGAACAGGGATATCTTCCTGCCTTTGTCGATAACATGCTTGATTTTGATAAAAAAAGACGTACCACCATCTACAAAGAAATTAACAGCCTCAAATCACATGTACATTCATGAATCTTCCGTTCAAAACAGACTACTGAACCGCCTGCACGACCTCTGTCCGTCAGGTAAGCAATCCTGCAAAGTTTCCCGCTACACCAACTTAGCGTTTTATTACCAATAAAAGGCCATATAGTCCAAGATTTGTTGTCCGAAAAGGTGTTTAATTAATAAAATAAAAGGATTATCATAATACAGAGCGCTTATTTATGACGGTAAAGATTAAGGATTTAGATTTATGCTACATAATAATTTGGTGCTTTGATTTAGGGTAATCAACCTCTGACAATACGAACTAAATGATATTGTCAGAAAATGCATTAAAACCAAAAGGGAGGTTTGTTATGAAAAAGATTTTAGCAATAAGCACTTTATTTTTTGTTATGTTTTTTCTGACCACGAACGTTGGTCTGACACAAGGGACTTCGAAAATTGCAAAAGAACCTTATATAATCGGTGGAATCTTTCCGTTAACAGGGGGTTTATCATGGCTGGGAGTATACAAAAAGAAGGGGGCTGACCTCAAGGTGGAGTTGATTAACAAGGCTGGCGGCATCAATGGTCACCCGCTGGAGTTGATTTCCTATGATGACCAGTCGTCTCCTGAACAGGCGGCCAAGGTAGCTCAAAGACTGATATCCAAGGATAAAGCCATTGCTATAATAGGTACAGCAAGTGTGCCGGTCTCCGGTGCAGTTGCCTCCCTTGGCAACAAGTATAAGATCCCTGTCATCATAGGATCAGGCTACTCGGTAGACCCTGAGAAGGATAAGTTTATTTTTAATTCAGCCCACAAAACCGATTTTGCATGCGCGCGCCCTTTTCAGTACTTTAAGGGACAGGGAATCACAAAGGTAGCGCTTCTGATGCCCATAGGTTCTCTCGGTGAATTGGGAAGTAATCTGGCAAGGAAATATGCTCCTATGTATGGCATAACCATTATTGGCGAAGAAAAATTTGATATAAAAGCCCCCGATGTAACATCGCAGCTTGCCAAACTGCGCACGCTTAACCCGCAGGCAATCTTCTCCTTTTGTACAGGCGAGCCGGCAGCCCTTGTGGCGAGAAATATGTCACAGATGAATATGAATATTCCTTTGCTCGTGTCCCATGGCAATGCAAACCCGGGATTCCTTAAACTTGTATCCAACCTGACCATTCCTGTTATCGTGCCTGCAGGCAGAGCCGCAGCGCCCGAAGAGGTCCCGGATAATGATCCTTGCAAGAAAGTTGTAGTGGAGTTCAGCAAAGCCCATATGCAAAAGTACGGCGAACCGGCCAATTATTATTCAGCAGAAATGGTGGACGCCATTGACCTGATTGCAGCCGCTTTGAAGACTGCCGGATCTTCGGACGGAGAGAAGCTACGCGATGCCATTGAAAAAACTAAAGGCTTTGTCGGGATGCAGGGGATTTATAATTTTTCGCCAACCGACCACCATGGCACTGTCCTCGATGATATGATGGTTCTTGGAATAAAGAATGGGAAATGGATTGTGCTCCTTAAGTAAAGAGAAGCTTCTTAATGTCACATACAGGGAACATCAAATATTTTCAGGGGCAGGGATACATAAATGGGTGACATTTCACATCTCGTTCAGTTTTTCTTTAGTGGACTTACCACGGGTAGCATTTACGCCCTGATAGCTGTCAGCCTGGTAATTGTTTACAAGGTGTCGCAGTTAATCTGCTTCTCCCAGGGAGAGTTTTTTATTTTCGGGGCTCTAACCATGGTTACACTCACGTCCAAAGGGATCCCGATGCCCCTTGCTTTTGTCCTCTCCATTCTTATTACTATGGCCATCGGGGCGCTTATTCAACAGGCACTGATACGACCGATTCAGGGTTCCTCCATCGGGGCATTAATTGTTATGACAATCGCCATTTCCCTTGCGCTAAGAGGGTTGGCAATGTTGATTTGGGGCAGGGAATCACATATTCTCCGTCCATTCACGCAAGGTGCGCCACTACAGATCTTTGGTGCAACTCTTCAACTACAGGTATTCTGGATTGTCGGGATAACCGCCGTTATTCTGCTCCTTATATGGCTTTTTTTTGAAAAAACCTCTTTTGGAATAGCCATGCGGGCATGTGCGGAAAATCCCCTTGGGGCAAGCCTGATGGGCATTAGTGTCCAGAAGGCTGCGCTTTTTGCATGGGCATGGGGGTCCGGAATAGGGGCGTTGGCTGGTATTGCCGTTGCCCCTCTTATGTTCATGCAATATACCAGCGGGGTAATGCCCATGGTGAAGGGATTTATCGCTATGTCCATAGGGGGCTTGAGCAGCATTGTAGGATCTGTGATTGCCGGTCTCCTGCTCGGCATCATCGAGTCATATACAATAGGGGTTATTTCTTCCAAATTTTCTGATACCATTGTTTTCGCATTGCTGATGGTGGTTCTTATAGCGAGACCAAACGGGCTTTTCAGTAAATCATAGGCAGATATGATATGGAAAAAATAAGAAAAGCCTGGTGGTTGATCCCTGTAGTTCTTATTATTTTATATCCCGTAACCATTGGTGGAAAATCGGCTTACTGGAGCGGTATACTTGTTTTTGCCGGCATCTATGTTATTTTAGCGGTGGGCCTTGATTTGCTGATGGGCTTTACAGGCCAGATATCTGTTGGCCATGCGGCTTTTTTTGCGGTGGGCGCTTATACATCTGCTGTTCTGACGGTTAAATATGGTTTTTCACCTCTCCTTGCCATGTTTGTTGGTATGCTTTTAAGCGGAACCCTCGCATGGATGATTGGAAAACCTGTCCTGGCTCTGAAAGAGTACTACCTTGCTATGGCAACTCTTGCTTTTAACGAAATCATTATTACGCTTATTGTCGGTTTCGAAAACATAACCGGCGGCGCCTCGGGACTTCGCGACATTCCACCATTCAGCATATTCGGACTTGTTCTTGATAACCACCTCCATTACTATTACTTTGTGTGGGCAGTTGTTCTCATAGTTATTGCGTGCTCTGTACTCATTATACGTTCACCCTTCGGCAGAACTCTGGTCGCTATTCACAGCGACGAGGTAGCAGCGAGCACTTTCGGGGTTGATTGTGCGAAATATAAGACCCGCGTCTTTGTGCTTGCTAATGTTTTTGCTTCAATTGCAGGTTCTCTGTTTGCACATTACATGGGATTTATTGCTCCCGATGATTTTGGTGTTTCAACCTCTGTCAATATTCTTGTTATGCTTTTTCTGGGCGGGATAGGGACTATATATGGTCCAATTCTGGGGGCTATCTTCCTGAAGCTTCTTCCGGAGATAACCTATTTGGTACAGGATTATGAATTATTGCTGAACGGCGTTATCCTTATCATTGTCCTTGTTTTTATGCCGAAGGGCATGTATGGCATCTTCATGACGTTGAGAAACAGGATTTTTGCAAGGGTAGGTAAATGATAGAACAGGATGGTACGATTTTAAAAGTTGTTGATGTGCAAAAGAGTTTCGAAGGGGTACATGCAGTTGATCATGTGAGCTTCAGCATAAAAGAAGGCCAAATCAAGGCATTGATAGGACCCAACGGGGCCGGGAAAACTACGCTCCTCAATGCGATAAACGGCATAATACCTCCTGACAGCGGTCACATATTTTTACTCGGTCAAAACCTGGTGGGACTTAGAACTGACAAGATTGCTTTTCTCGGCCTTTCAAGGACCTTTCAGCTTGTGAGAATGTTTACTATAAATAACGCTACAGTTCTTGATAATGTTATGTTAGGCGCACATATGAGATTGAAACCGAGTCTGCTCGAGTCAATCTTCCTGCGGGGCAAGGTAGAAAAGGAAGAGAAATCGGCTCGCGAGAAAGCTTTAGAACTTCTGAAATTTGTGGGTCTTGAAAGAACAGCAGATGCTGTCCCAACAGCACTTTCTTTCGGCAACCAGCGTTTGGTTGAGCTTGCAAGGGCATTGATGACCGAACCCCGAATACTTTTACTCGATGAACCGGCCTCCGGCCTCAATGATACTGAAGTGGAGAATTTTATAAAGCTTCTACTCTCTATTCGGGATATGGGAATAACCATCCTTCTGGTGGAACACAATATGAAGCTTGTAATGAATATTGCCGACGATATTGTTGTTCTGGACTTCGGTAAAAAACTTGCAGAAGGCTCCCCGCAAGAGATCTGCGCCAATCCTGAGGTTATTGAAGCATACCTGGGAGTAACAAATAAAGAGTGTGATGTTAAAATATGATACTGAATGTTGAATATATATCAGCAGGTTATGGCAGGGTTCAGGTTTTAAAAGAGATTAACCTGGAAGTGGGAAGCGGTGAAATAGTATGTCTTGTTGGAGCTAACGGTGCAGGAAAGACGACACTTCTTAAGGTTATTTCCGGGATCATACCCTCGATACAAGGAAAATTATCTTTTGATGGCCAGGACATAACCAATCGTAAGCCTGATTACATAGTAAGGACGGGTCTAAGTCATGTGCCGGAAGGACGACAGATTTTTGCTGATCTTACAGTACGACAGAATCTTATACTTGGTGCATATGTACACAAACCGAAAAAAGAGGAAATGGAGAAGCTATTCAATTTTGTTTTTGACCTTTTCCCGATTCTTAAAACAAGGTTGACACAAAAAGCCGGGACTATGAGCGGAGGGGAACAGCAGATGCTCGCAATCGGGCGAGGCCTTATGTCCCAGCCAAAGCTTCTTCTCCTTGATGAACCATCTCTCGGCCTTGCGCCGCTTGTTGTAGAAATTATATTAAACATCATCCAGAGTCTCCGGTCTGCCGGTATTGCAATATTACTTATTGAACAGAATGTCAACGCTGCCCTTCAGATAGCAGATCGGGCATACGTCATGGAGACAGGCAGGATTGTCAGCCAGGGTAGTGCCAAAACACTGCTTGGGGATGATGAGGTAAGAAAAAGATATCTCGGCATGTAACAAATTTATAAAAGAAGGAGAAGCAATGTATTATGATCCTGATAGAAATGACCACGGCCTGCCTCATAATCCTTTCAAGTCCTGCGTTGTACCAAGACCGATTGGATGGATATCGACTATCAGTCCTGACGGATTTCACAACCTTGCGCCGTACAGCCAGTTCCAGAACCTGACATTTGACCCGCCTTATGTAATGTTTGCGGCAAACCAGAATACCCGGGGGATGCGGAAAGACTCTGTAATAAACGCCGAGCAGACAGGTGAGTTTGTCTATAATATGGCTACTTACGACTTGCGTGAGGCAATCAACCGCTCGGCAATGGAAGTGCCGCCGGAAACGGATGAGTTTGAACTGGCAGGCGTAACCAGAGCCCCCTCAATCAGGGTAAAACCCTGCCGGGTAGCCGAGTCCCCGGTTCAATTCGAGTGCCAATATTATCAGACGATACGGCTACCGGGCAAGGGGCTTATGGGCACAGTAGATATTATCATCGGCCGTGTAATTTTGGTACACATCAAAGATGATGCGATCAATACGGACGGGCGCCTCGATATCTTAAAGATCCGTCCATTGGCCCGCCTTGGTTATTACGACTATACAATTGTGGAGTCTATCTTCGAAATGGTAATCCCGGGAGAAAACGAGGACCTCCTCATCGGCCTCGAAGGTGCTGCAGAGAGCGCTCCCGTTGCGCGTAAAAAATAGGGCCATAATTTCCGGGAGATAACCTGTTTAGCCTCCGAATGTATTTGACTTATCACATAAACATTGTAAAATTAGTGCAGGATGTAAGGAAAGGGGGCATTGCAGCGAAATGCGCACAGCCAAGGACCGATTCATGGAAGAGGAGTTTCGTGTCGGAGGAATTTTCCCTTTATCAGGATACCTGTCCTGGAGCGGAGAATATAAGCGGAAGGCAGCCGAGTTAAAAATTAAGATGATCAACGAAGCCGGCGGCATTAACGGGTCTTGCCTCAGGCTGATAACATATGATGACCGGTCCTCCCCGGAGCAGGCAGCCAAGATAGCCGAGACACTGGTTTTCAAACATCGGGTGGTTGCTATGGTAGGTACAGGTTCACTCCCGATTTCTCATGCAGTAGCCCGTATAGCTAATAAGTACAAAGTCCCGTTATTTTTGAATTCCGGATATGCCATTGATCCTGTTAAGGACCTTTTTGTTTTTAATACTGCCCATAAAACCGAATTTGCAGTTGCATGTTCCTTTCAATATTTTTATGAAAAAGATATCAATAGAATTGCTCTCTTGATGCCCGCAGGCCCCCTTGGCAACCTGGGAAGCTGGCTGGGCCGGCGCCTGGGCAGCCAACTGGGTATTAAGATCGTCGGGGAGGAAAGGTTTGATGTCAGGTCACCGGACTTAACATCGCAATTAGAAAGACTGCGCAGTCTAAAACCGCTGGCGCTTTTTTCATTCGTTACAGGAGAACCGGCAGCGTGGGTGGCTAAAAAGATGGCGCAGATGGGTATGAATATACCCTTACTTGTGTCTCACGGCAACGCCAACCCTGGATTCCTGAAATTAGTTTCTCACATACCCGTACCGATTATCGTGCCATCAGGGAAGAGCATGGTTCTTGATTCTATTCCCGAGAGTGATCCCTGCAGGAATATCGTAATGGATTTTAATGCAAGGCACGTACAGTGTTACGGGGAGGCGGCCAACTATTATTCAGCCGAGTTAGCAGATGCTATCGATTTAGTGACCGAGGGTTTGAGGGTGGCAAGCTCGGACCCGGAGGAAATGCGCGATGCAGTTGAAAATATAAGAAAGTTTGTCGGGATGCAGGGCATTTACGATTTTTCACCGATTGACCACTACGGCACTCAGCTTGAACATATGGTTCTGCTAACCATTAAAGACGGCAAGTGGCAATTTGCTAAAGCGTTTTCATCAATAGCAATTTCTGAAAACACCCATACCAATCAGAAAACAGAGTTGATCTATCAACTCGCCGGCCTGTTGTCTAAACCTTGCCCCAATGGCCTTGATAAATCCGATCAGATTCCTGAGTTCAGAGAAATGGCAGCATCCATGGATAGCTTCAACTACACGAATGCCAAGTTTGGCCTTTATTCTGTCGTCAAACTTTACTGCCGGGAGAAACAGGAAATGATACGGGCTGTTCGGGAAGAAGATGTATTGAAGGCCAAACAAGCCCTTTATCGATTGCTGACTATTGCACTTTCGCAACATTTTGAAAATCTTGAAATCCTTAAAATCTCTGTATTGGAACTTTTCCTCGCGTTGTTTGACACAGCGGTAGATGAAGGGGCCGATTTTGACAGATTGGTAAAACTTAAACACAATTTTACTGCAGAGTGGGAAAATGTGAGAGACCGGGAGACGCTTTGCATTTGGATTATCAGGGTACTCGATAGAACAATGGACAGCCTTTCCAAAAGAATGCGAGACAAGAACCTCGGGCTGTTAAAGAAAGTCTTCCGTTTCATTGAGGCCGGTTATGCCGATAATATGACAGTAGACCAGATAGCACATGAAGTTTGTCTAAGTAAGTCACGCCTCATCCACCGGATGAAAAGCCAGTATGGTTTAACATTGAGTGATTGCATTGCAAAGGTAAGAATAGAAAAAGCAAAAGCAATGCTGAAAAATACGGATATGTCTATCAGCAAAATTGCACACGAAGTAGGCTATGGAGACCAAAGCTACTTTACGAAAGTCTTTAAAAAAAACTTGAACTGTACCCCCAAGGATTTCAGGGGGAGTACCCTTAAGTTTTTAGTTGCTGTTGAAAACTGAAGTCAAAATGGTATGAGCCCCTCTAATGGACTTTGTATACCTTTATGTTGTTTGCCTGCTGTTTTTTATAAGACGTTTGACTTTATCAAGTAGTTCATGCTTCTCCTCTTCGGGGAAACCCTTCAGCATTGCATGCATGTACTCGTCCCGTTCATTTTCTATGCTTATAAGGGTTGTTTTTCCTTTTGAAGTAATTTCAAGTATGGTTACCCGATCATCAGTAGGATCGGATTTTCTTACGATAAAGCCATTATTCTCCAGCCTCTTGGCAATGCCGGTCATATTGGCGCCAGGGACAAGCATGATACGACTTACCTCGGTAATTCTGCACTGGCCATCGCCTGAAGCATCCAGTACTCTCAGCACATTATACTGCGGGAAGGAAAGGTCGTGTTTCCTGAAAATAGAAGATACCACCCTTTTAAATGTCTCTGCTGCTCTTACAAATGACATCAGCACATTCTCATCAGCACTCAGGCGGCTTCGATAATTGTTCGTTCCCATATTTTCACCTCAACTGACCATTGTTAGTTTATTCAGCAGCCAAGTTTATTATACCAGCTTACAGAACTGTATTCCAGATAAAAAAACAATATATTGATAGTTAATGTATTGACATTAATTTCCCAATATGATATCAAAAATATATGGATAGCACATGGCTATTAAAATCGGTTTATCTGCAAGCATATCAGACGTCGGAAAAGAAATTTCAATTACGGCAGGATTTGGTTAAAAGATGATGGCAACAAAAAATAAGCAGAAATAAAGTCAAGAACAAGGAGGTACAATGCGAACCAAGAATGAACTTGCAAAAATTGTTGGCAAGGATTACGTGAGTGACAGCAAGGAAGATTGCGCAAAGTATTCACAGGATCAGAGCCTTCTTCCTCCGGGAATGCCCGAAGCCGTTGTATGGCCGGGAAGCTCGGAAGAAGTAGGGAAAGTTGTAGCATGGTGTAATGAAAATAACATGCCTGTTGTTCCTGTCAGCTCAAAAGTACACTTCCACGGGTGCACAATACCCAAACAGGGCGGCATCGTAGTCGATCTCTCAAGGATGAACAAGATTCTGGAAATAGATACAGACAATCGACTGGTAAGGTTTGAACCGGGCGTGACATGGGAACAGCTTGTAGGAGAACTTGCAAGAAAGGGTTTGAGGCCGATTATGCCGCTGCTTCCACCTGGAGACCGCTCTCCCCTCACCGACACGCTTGAACGGGAAGTGCCGACAAACGTAGTATATGATTACGGTGAACCTATGCAGTCCATTGAGGTTGTCTGGCCGAACGGTGAAGTCTTCAGATGCGGTTCTGCGAGCGTAAACGGTTTCCCTGATTCTAAATCAAGAGGGGCAAACCCATCAGGACCCGGTCTTGATTTTTACCGGTTTTTTCAAGGCGCACAGGGTACAATGGGCATCGTCACCTGGACAAGCTTAAAG
The DNA here is from genome assembly GCA_026388255.1 of Pseudomonadota bacterium. Taxonomy (NCBI): domain Bacteria; kingdom Pseudomonadati; phylum Pseudomonadota; species Pseudomonadota bacterium. Next base: position 11,305 of record JAPLKC010000079.1, read on the forward strand.
GCTGAATCGATCCCGAAGATAGACAAAATCTTTTTTGCCCCTGTCGATGACCTGACTTATGCAATGGATTTTCTCTACCGTATCCTGCCGCGAAGAATCGGTCAGGAATGCCTCCTTCTAAATAATGTTGATCTTGCTGCAATCGCAGCGGGCAAAGGGCTTGGAGATTTTGAAAGCCTCTGCGCCAAACTGCCCCCATGGACGCTCATACTGGTTATAAGCGGTTTGTTGAGAAGGCCGGAAGAAAAGATAGCTTACGAGGAAAATTTCCTTTCTCAAGTTTTAAAAAACGAATTCCCGAAGATGGGTCTCGTAGACAACCTTCCAGGTTTTCCCGGTCTTGGAAGACAGCTTCTACCCATGCTGAGAAAACCATGGCCCTCAGATGTCCCTTACTGGAAAAACAGCATCAGGGGCGGGTGCCAGAATCTCTTCTTCATTACCAAACCAAACCAGGTCCCTGAATTTATGGATATAATGGAAATGGTGGCTGCCAGATACGGCTATCCAGTATCTGATATCGGAAGCTATATCCAGCCCATAGAGCACAACCGCGCCTGTCAGGTAGAATTCAGCTTTTTCTATGACCCGGAAGACGCCAATGAAAAAGCCTTTGTGGCCGACCTTTATCTTGAAGCTGCAAAAGCCATGTTGAATGAAGGGGCTTTCTTTCCAAGGCCATATGGAGAACTCTCCTCGATAATTTACGAGCGCGCTGCCAGCTATACGATGACACTCAAGCGGTTAAAAGGGGTATTTGACCCGAACAATATTATGAACCCTGGAAATTTGTGCTTCTAAGGAGGATGAAATGCGAAAAGACGAGATGTATGACACGCCAAAAAAGAAAGTAGCTTTAGATGTAAATGATTTAAATAACTTTGTCTACGACATGGACCATTGTATTAAATGCAAGGGATGCTATTGGGTTGAACATACCTATATGCCGGGCGTAAACTTTTCCACAAGGTGTCCGAGCAATTTATGGAATGATTTTGACTCTTACGGCGCTTTTGGAAAGATGCGGATAGGTCTGGCTCTTAATGAAGGAAAGCTCCAATGGACAGATAAACTTCTCGAGATCATATATGCCGACCCGCTGTGCGGCGCCTGTGATGTAGGCTGCAAACGTAACCTAGACCTGGAAATAGAACTTACGCTCGAAGCTTTAAGGGTTAAGGCGGTAAAGGATGGAGCAGGCCCCATGCCGGTACATAAGAAGATTGCAAAAAATATAGCCTCAAAACACAATCAGTTCGGATCACCAAGTGATAATAGAAAAAAATGGCTCGCAAAGGATATTAATGTTGCAGAAAAGGCAGACATGCTGTACTTTGCCGGTTGCTCTGCCTCATACGCAAATCCTGATATAGCAAAGGCAACAGCAAAAGTATTGAACGCTTCGGGCAACAAATTTATGCTTATGCAGGAAGAATGGTGTTGCGGAAACACGCTCTATTCGGTCGGCATGATAGATGATGCAAGGGAGCTTGCGAAACGCAACATAGATGCAGTAAAGGCATCAGGCGCAAAGACCCTGGTAACGAGCTGTGCCGAATGCTACCGCATGTGGAAGGTGGATTATCCGAAGATGCTCAATATCGCCACTGCTGACCTTGGTTTCAAGGTATTGCATTTGATTGAGGTTGCCGATGAGGCAATCAAAAACGGCAAGCTTAAATTAACAAAACCCGTGGATGTCCGGTTCACCTACCACGATTCATGTGGTGTAAGCCGGCTTTCAGACCCCTGGACACCATGGAACGGCGAGCGTGGCTGGATGGGTACGGTAAGCCCTGCGCTTAAAAGAAGACGCGGGACAACAGGATTATACACTCAATCAAGGAATATATTGAATGCCATCCCCGGCGCCAAATTTGTTGAAATGCCGAGGATAAGAGAAAATGCATTTTGCTGCGGAGCAGGCAGAGGTACAAAAGAGGCATTTCCGGATCTTGCAAAGTTTGCGGCAAATCACCGGCTGGATGAGGTAAAATCGGTTAGCGCTGAAGTTCTTGTGTCTGCATGCCCCTGGTGTAAAAGCAATTTCAACGATGCAGTTAAAGAGAACGGGGACAATGTGAAGATAATGGATATTTCTGAGATTATCCTTGCTTCAGTGGAAATATAAGGAGGCAGACTATGAGTATACAAAAACAAGCATATAAAGCGTTAGAAATGGTAGTAGGTTCCAAGTATATCTCCGACGATCCGGCCATCTGCGAAGGCTACAGGTCAGGACCGGGCGGATATGAAAGCGGTCTCGGATACGAAAGGGTGATGACCACAATCCCCGGCACTGTTGTTTTGCCGAGAACTACCGAAGAAGTACAGAAGATTGTCAAAATATGCAACCGCTACAAAGTAGCTTACGTGCCTTACAGCACGGGTTTTTACGGACCTCGTTCCCACTGCCATGTGGAAAACGAACTATTGATTGACTTAAAAAGGATGAATGATTTTGAGATAGATGAAAAGCATTTTTATATCGTTGTGGGCTCCGGCGTGGTCTATTCCCCGATTCAGCAGGAAGCGTTGAATAAAGGCGCCTACGTTGTTATCGGCGGAGGCGGCGCCCAGGCTTCGGCCATTGCAAACCTGATCGGCGACGGCTGGTCTCCTCTTAGTCACAGGATAGGACTTCCGCACAGGCGCATCCTCGGAACGGAGCTTGTGCTTCCTGACGGTGAAGTGGTCAGGATGGGCTCTCTTGCAGAAGGGAGCGATCCTTTCTGGGGTGATGGACCCGGACCTGATCTAAGGGGACTCTTGAGGGGTTTCACAGGACTTCGCGGATGTCTCGGTATTGTTACGAAGATGGCCATAAAGACACTTCCTTTCCAGCCTGAACCGCTTGTGCCTACCGGCATTGCGCCAAATACCGCACTTGCCCTGCCGCCAAAGCGCGTCAAATGGGTAAACTTTCAGATGCCGAGCAAGGCTGCCCAGGTTAAAGCTATGTTTGAAGTCGGCAAGGCTGAGATTGCCGGCGCTGTAACAAAGGTTCCTCTTTTCTGGCGTGCCATTGCCAAGGCCGAGTGCAAAGAGGAATTCTGGGAAATCTGGGGTAAGGAAACAGAAGAAACAATCAAAAATTTCTTTATCGTCCGCGTACTGCTCGTTGGCTATACTTCTGAAGAGCAGATGCAGTATGATGAAAATGTGTTAAATGATATTATGACAGAACTGGGCGGTATTCCACGTCCAACAAAACCCTCCGATGAGTCGTGGATCAAGAACGCCGATTCGGCAGGTATGTGGCTCATGTGCGGCTCCTACGTATCCGTTGACTACATCATCGAATCGCTCTCACAGGCAACCCAGCACGGAGAGCACTATGCAGACCTCAAGAGAAAATATACACCGCCCCTTATGCCTGATAATGGCGATCCGGGATGGTTCCAGAGTTTTGAGCTTGGACATCAGGGTTACTCTGAATTCCTCGTTTACTGGGATCAGGATGAAGATACCACCGGTGTTGACCAGTTCTATCTTGAGACAGCAAAAATGAACATAAGAGAAAGATTCTATACGTCCTTGCTGGGACCTCACCAGCCTCTCTATCTGACAGGGCCCAAGTACGGCCCTAATTATCATGAATGGCTCCTGAAAGTAAAAGATGCATTTGATCCGCTGTGGGTATGTCACCCGCCGGTACCTCTTGCACATGATGATTTCGTTAATCGTGCAGAGTGGATGCACCCGTTGAAAGACTGGGAAAGCCCGAAAAAGCTGCCCATGCCTAAGTGGTAATCAACCTCCTTTAATAAAAAAACGCCTTTCCCTGCCCCGGGAAAGGCGTTTTTTGTTACAGGGGCTCGCTCCATTCCCTCTACCGGCAAAGCCACGACCCGCAAGTGGGCAGCCCGGCGTCATATACCTCTTTCTATAAGCTCAACAAGCAGTCTGTCTCCCAGCATAAAGAATGCAATCTTCGAAACATCTTTGCACTCCCTTTTAAGGTTTTCATCATAGGCTGCACAGTCCTCTGGAGGGTTGACCATTTTAAAACCTTTTTCAACAAGGTTCTTTGATGTATTCTCGATATCATCCACCTCAAAACACAGATGGTGTAAACCTCCTCCCCTTTTTTTGAGAAAATTTGTTATAGGTGATATATCGTGTGTCGGCTCAAGAACCTCTATATAAATATCGTCCTTTCTGCCTACATTTATGAAGGATGCCGATGCCTTCTGACTCGGGTTTTCTAAAGGGTCTGTTATCTCTGTAAGGCCTAACGCACGGAATAGCTCCACATAACGGGTTATATCGTTGGTAACAAATCCGATATGGTCGAGCTTGATCACAGCTAACCCCTTAATTGTCAGTGTTTCAGTCTGTTTTTTAACTCTTTGACCAATGCGATATTTTCAAGATGCCCTGTCTGTCTTGCCGTAACCTTGCCAATGATAGGCCGGTTAAGAAGATACAAGTCTCCGATCAGGTCAAGGATTTTGTGTCTTACAAACTCGTCCTCAAACCTGAGCTTTGTATTAATAACACCTTGATCATTCAGGATAATGAAATTACTTATCCTCCCACCCGAACCAAGACCCATATTCTGAAGTTTTTCAAAATCCTTAAGAAAGCCAAAGGTCCGTGCAGGCGCTATATCTTTGAAAAAAGATTCTTTATCGCAAACAAAACAATATCTCTGGGTGCCTATGGGTTTTGGATGCTCAAGGGTATAATCGATCTCAAACACATCTGATGGTTCAATGGACAGGTATTTTCCATCAGGGAGCATTGAAAGGCCGATGGTCTCCTGAATTCGTAGCGGTTCAACACCCTCTTCCTGCTCAATCACCCCTGCTTCTTCTATTTTTTTGCATATCTCAATAGAGGAACCGTCAAATATAGGCACCTCCTCGCTTACTTTTATTAGGAGATTGGTAATGCCGTACATATGCAATGTTGCAAGGAGATGTTCAATAGTTCTCACAATGCAATTCTTACCTTTGACAGATGATGCGTAGCCAACGGAAAACACGTAATCTATATAAGCAGGGATGCGCTCTCCATCGGGTATATGCTCGAACATAATGCCTGTGTCTTCCGGCATGGGCATGAGTATCATGCCTGTTTTTACGCCTGAGTGAAGTCCTACTCCATAAGCAACAATGCTCTTGCCTATGGTCTTTTGTTTATATATATCAACTCCCTTTGCAACTCCGATCTTGAAATCTGCCGCCTTGTTCACCGTGCCGGTCTCACCGGCAATGCCCCGCGAGATTACCTCAAGCACCTTGTCTATAGACAGAGGCTTTTCAAGAAAATCGTAGGCGCCTATTTTCACAGCCTCTACGGCTGTAGAGATCGTTCCGTGTCCTGATATGACAATCACCATGGCATTCCGGTCCTTTTTCTTAATTCGCTTCAGCACCTGCAGACCATCCATTTCGGGCATCCACACATCAAGGATAACTACCCCGGGTTTTTCCCGGTCAAATATGGCAAGTCCCTCTTTGGCATCCGCTGTCTTAAAGACCTGGAAACCTTCATCCTCGAGAATGGATGAAAGACTGTCTAATATAGCCTTTTCATCATCAATAATGAGCACTTTAGTCATGGGTGATATTGTACTTGAAACGACAGTAATTTACAACGGGATAACATAACTGTTTACAACTTATTAAAATCTGTCAAATTGACCAGCAAATTTACCCGAAGGCATACTGATCAATTTGTGCTGTTTGGCTTTTTTAAAACTTACGGTTTGCCTGTCAAGTTCACTTAAATCATTTGCTCACTTTAAATCCGGCTTTTTCTATGGCTGTTTCAATCTCTTCTTTTTTTACCTTGGATTCATCATACTTAACAACGGCGTTTCCTACAGATACATCTGACTGTTCAATCCCCTTAAGTGCTCCGATTGCTTTCTTCACGCCCATTACACAATGTTGGCAACTCATACCCTCAATATTAATTGTTATATCTGACATGGCAAGTTCTCCTTTTTTATTAAAGACGTATATCTATTATAGGCATCAGCCAGCTATATTACAAGCAAAGGGCATGTTGTTTTTATTATTCTCATACGGATAGTCATATTTTTGAAAAGATAATCTGGACATATTTATAAATTTATTATAATATATATATAAGTTACAATTTAGTATAATATTACTAACAAAATGATTTGAAGGAGGTATCAATGCCTTACGATCCAACAAAAATGGCGGACTGGCAAATTTCTGAAGCAGCAACGGAAAAGATGAAATCCATCTGGCAGCTCAAAGACGAATTATCACTTGAACAAAATGAAGTGCTCCCCTACGGTAAAATAGGAAGGCTTGATTTTGCAAAAATCATAAATAGACTCAAGGACAGGCCTAACGGTAAATATATTGAGGTAACGGCTGTTACCCCGACCCCCCTCGGGGAAGGGAAAACAACAACCTCTCTTGGATTGATTGAGGGTCTGGGAAAAAGAGGGAAAAGCGTGGGAGGGGCTATACGGCAGTCTTCAGGCGGACCCACAATGAACGTAAAAGGAAGCGCGGCAGGCGGTGGAAATGCCCAGGCGATCCCGTTGACGGAACTGTCTCTCGGATTAACCGGAGACATCAATAATATTATCAATGCCCATAACCTTGCCATGGTCGCCCTCACGTCACGGATGCAGCATGAAAGAAACTACAATGATGAGGAGCTTGCAAGGAGGAATCTGCGACGCCTCAATATAGATCCGAGCAACGTGCAGATGGGGTGGGTAATGGATTTCTGTGCCCAGAGTTTAAGAAATATTGTCATCGGTCTTGGCGGAAGAATGAACGGCTTTACTATGCAATCCCGTTTTGATATTGCGGTAAGTTCGGAGGTAATGGCAATCCTTTCGATTGCAAAGGATCTGAAAGATTTACGGGAAATGATCGGCAGGATCACGGTGGCATACGACGTACAAGGGAACCCTGTAACCACTGAGGACCTGGAGGTTGCAGGCGCTATGTGCGCCTTCATGAGGGAAAGCATTAACCCTACGCTTATCCAGACAATAGAGGGGCAGCCGGTATTGGTACATGCAGGACCCTTTGCAAATATTGCGATCGGGCAATCCTCTATTATCGCGGACAGGGTCGGGCTTAAGCTTTTTGATTACCATGTAACTGAGAGTGGTTTTGCCGCTGAAATCGGGTTTGAAAAATTCTGGAATGTCAAGTGCAGGATCAGCGGGTTGGAGCCGAATGTTTCGGTCATTACAACCACAATAATGCACGGCGGCGGTCCGAGGGTGGCGCCGGGGTTGCGTCTGGCTGATGAGTACAGGATGGAAAATCTTGAATTGCTGGAAAAGGGCATCCCGAACCTGCTTCACCATATCAACATAGTGAAATTGTCCGGTATAAAGCCTGTTGTGTGCATTAACAGCTATAACAGCGACACAAAAGAAGAGGTTGCCCTTGTGAAGAGGTATGCAGAGGCTGAAGGCGCCCGCGTAGCCGTGTCCGAGCACTGGTTAAAGGGCGGCGATGGGGCACTGGAACTTGCAGACGCGGTGATTGATGCATGTGAGGAAACAACAGATTTTCAGTTTCTTTATCCCCTTGATATGCCTTTAAAGGAAAGAGTAGATTTAATCGCAAAGAAAATCTACGGCGCCGCCACGGTTTTATGGATACCGGATGCAGAAGCAAAACTGGCGAAGCTGGAAGCTGACCCGGAAAAGAAAGATTACTTCACCATGATGGTAAAGACACATCTTAGTCTGTCTCATGACCCGGAGTTGAAAGGAGTGCCTAAAGGCTGGAGACTGCCTGTAAGGGACATTCTTGTATTCACAGGGGCAAGGTTTCTCTGTCCTGTAACAGGGGCAATAAGTCTGATGCCCGGCACAGGTTCAGACCCTTCATTCAGGAGAATTGATGTAGACACCGAGACAGGACAGGTAACGGGGCTGTTCTGATGTATGGTTTTTTCCTTTGTTCGGTCAACGGCATGTTTGAAATGTCCATCTGCGGCGCTCTGCGGCACCTTGCGCCCTCCAACATACGCATGTATAGTTTCCGGTCTGCAAGGCTTGCAGCCCATCCACATCTGAAACATTCCTTCCATGCCGTCGCCCACTAAACACGGATTCACATAAGCTTCTATCATGCATATGTGAATCCGTTATAAAAAAAGAATAAATTTATTAATTTTCCTTCTCTTTTCTTCCTCCCTCTTATTTTGCATTGTAGAAGCTTATCTTTACTCAATCTTCACACCATTTTTCATGTAACGTTTGACAATACCATTTTCCAGCTTGCGGTGAAAGATGTTCCAGATTCCGGTTTTAACACCCCGTCTGCTTGCAACGGGGTGTTTATTTTTGTATGATAGTTATGGAACATTTTTGCAGGATAAGATGTCTGATATAATGGATTATAAGATAAAAGACAGTGTGGACAAAGACCTTGAATTTGTATTGTTATGCAAGAAAGGAAATGTTGACGCCTTTGAAGTGCTTGTCGAGAGGTATCAGAAGAGGATGCTGAACATCGCTTACAGGATAACGGATAATTATGAGGATGCCTGCGAGGTCGTTCAGGAGGCTTTTCTCTCAGCATTCAAATCAATAAAGAAATTCAGAGGAGAGGCAAAATTTTCCACCTGGCTCACCGGCATCACGATCAATCATGCGAAGAACCGCTCAAAACAGATAAAAACACTGTACCATCATGAGGGGGCATCAATAGACGATACAATTGAAACAGACAGCGGCAGTTATAACATGGAGCCGCAGTCCCCTGAAATACCCATTGTCGAACAGCTTGTGCAGAAGGAGGTTCAGGCAGAGGTACAGAAATGCATAAATTCTCTGGACGAAGAATACAGGGAAGTTGTTGTCTTAAGGGATATGCAGGGGTTTTCTTATGAAGAGATACAGGATATCCTTAAAATACCTGAAGGAACAGTTAAATCACGGCTTTTCAGGGCAAGAGATACCCTCAGAAACTGTCTGAAAAAGGTTCTTGGTGATCTATGAACAGATGTGCAGACATAGAAAAAAGTCTTTCGGCTTATCTTGAAGGGGATGTTACTCCTCAGGAACAAAAACTTATCGGGGAACATCTCGCAACCTGCATACAGTGCAGCAAGACCCTTGAAGACCTTAAAAAGACAACAGAGCTTGTCCGCAGCCTTGAAGAAATAGAGCCCCCGCCCTGGTTTAAACAGAAGATTATGGCACGAGTCAGGGAAGAAGCCGAAGAGAAACAAGGGATATTCCGGAAGCTCTTCTTTCCCCTCCATATTAAGATTCCTGTGGAGGTCTTTGCCACATGCCTGGTAGTGGTAATGGCTGTCTATGTGTTTAAATCTACGGGCCCGGAAATAAAATCCTTTCAGGCGCCATCGGAAAAGGCGCAGACCGCTGATTCTGTTGATCAACGATACGTAAAAGCCGTACCAACACCTGCCCCTGTTTCCAAAGGGAAAACAGTCCCTGATGAACGTTATGAGAAAGATACGGTTGAAGTCTCTCAAGTCCCAAAAGTAGGCACAGGCGCTGTTGCCCCTGGGGGAACTCCGGCTGCACCGACTCCCCATGCAACGCCTCTGCCCGCACCGGTGCTGTCTGTACCTGCCGTACCTGCTCCAGCCCGGGCTGCCAGAGAACAGGAAACAGAAATGAAGAACGAAGCCTTTCAGTCTGCCCCTTCATTAGCCGGGGCGCTTGAGCCTGTGCACAAGAAAAAAGGAAATATTGCCGCCTCGGATACAGGGTCGCAATACCGGCTCGGACGTGAAACACACCCCGGGAAGCTTCAACCCAAGGCGTCTGCTGCTGCTAAAAAGCCACAAACCATTAACATTACGGTTAAATCCGACAATACCGCTTTTGCAGGCAGGGAAATCGAAGATATTTTGAATCGTTCCAATGCAACGAGCATCAAGCGAGAATCACGCGAAAATATTGAAATCATCACGGCAACACTTCCAGCTCAAGCATTAAAAGAATTCATTGAGAAACTTAATGCTGTCGGTGAAGTCAAAGAAAACATCCTGTTATACAATATCCCTGAAGAAGAAATCACAGTCAGGATAGAAATTGTCAATAGTTGGTGAGATACTTTTCAATCCATTAGATTTCCATTAGGATAAATATCCGGGTTAGTATTGAGGGAATCGTATTACTCACACACCTTGTGTTATAATACATTTTGTTTGGAACTTTTTGAACCTCTCCTTTGTCTCATAAAATAGATGCAAAAACAAACAACACAAGGAGGTTGCATATGAAACGCGTTACACGGTTTTTAATACTATTTGTCGCGACATTTTCTCTTCTCTTCGGGATTGCCTTCGCGAAAACATTGGTTTCTAATCCATCAGAGGGTGACGATAAAACCCTGTCCCCTTATTTCTTTGTAAAAAGCGATGATCCGACCTTAGATCAACTCCCCCTCAAATCTACATCCGCTCTCGTCAACATCTCAGGGGTCATTTCCGACGTGCAGGTTACGCAGGTTTACAAAAATGAAGGGAAAAAAGCGATTGAGGCCATTTATATTTTCCCGGCCTCTACTCGTGCGGCAGTATACGGGATGAAAATGACAATCGGGAAGAGGGTCATAGAGGCAAAGATAAAAAAACGTGAAGAGGCTCGCCAGGATTACGAAAAGGCGAAGGAAGAAGGGCGAAGCGCTTCCCTCCTCGAACAGCAGAGGCCGAATGTTTTTCAGATGAACGTGGCAAACATTATGCCCGGCGATGAGATTAAAGTGGAACTTAAATACACCGAATTGCTTGTGCCTGAAGACCGGGTATACCAATTCGTCTATCCCACTGTCGTAGGGCCGCGTTATTCAAACAAGCCCGCAGAAACAGCCTCTGCGTCTGAAAAATGGGTGCAGAACCCCTACCTCAAGGAAGGAGAAACAGCTCCCTACGCCTTCGATATTACGGTTAATATAGCGGCAGGCATGCCTATTAAAGAACTCGCATCTCCCTCACATAAGGTAAATGCGGATTACAGCGGCCCTGATACCGCAAAAGTCGCACTGGACAAAACTGAAAAGTCCGGCGGCAACCGCGATTATATCCTCCGTTACAGGCTTGACGGCGACAAAATCCAATCCGGCATTCTTCTCTATAAAGGTGAGAAAGAAAACTTTTTCCTCCTTATGATGCAGCCTCCGAAACGTGTTACAAAAGCTGAAATCCCTGGCCGCGAATATATCTTTATTGTTGATGTCTCGGGCTCAATGCACGGCTTCCCCCTGGAAATCTCTAAAAATCTTTTACAAAACCTCATAGGGAACCTTCGGCCTACTGATAAATTTAATGTCCTTCTATTCTCCGGCGGATCAGCCCTTATGTCCGAAGAGTCGCTGCCTGCAACCTCTGAAAACATAAAAAAAGCGATCAATATCATTGACCGGCAGCAAGGCGGCGGCGGCACTGAGCTCTTACCGGCTTTGAAGCGCGTTCTCTCCTTGAAAAAAACTGAGAACTACGCCAGAACTATTGTAATTGCAACAGACGGATATGTGCAAGTTGAAGAGGAAGTATTTGACCTCATCAGGAACAACCTCAATAACGCGAATATGTTCGCCTTCGGCATCGGTTCAAGTGTAAACCGCCACATCATCGAAGGCATGGCCCGTGTCGGTATGGGAGAACCGTTTGTTATCGCAAAACCGGGTGAAGCCCCGGAAAAGGCAGAGCGTTTTCGCGCAATGATCCAGTCGCCGGTGCTCACACAGGTAAAGGTAAATTTCAACGGTTTTGCCGTCTATGATGTTGAACCAATCACCATCCCCGATGTGCTTGCAGAACGCCCTGTTATTGTTTTCGGCAAGTGGAGGGGGAAACCGCAGGGCGCAATTACCTTAAGCGGCATTTCCGGCAGCGGCAAATACACGGACACAATCAATGCAGGGGAAGCGAAACCCCTTAAAACCAATGCAGCCCTCAAATACCTGTGGGCCCGCCACCGTATAACCTTACTTTCTGATTACAACATGCTCCGCTCTGACGATAAGCGCATTAAAGAGGTAACAGACCTTGGATTAAATTACAATCTGCTCACTGCCTACACATCTTTTGTTGCCGTTGACACGGAAATACGCAACCAGGGCGACAAACCTACAACGGTTAAGCAGCCCCTGCCCTTGCCCCAGGGGGTCTCGAACTATGCTGTGGGCGGCGCAATGCCTTTAGCTGCTATGCGCGCGCCTATGCTTACAGCGCCCACGAAAAAGTATAAAATTGAGGCTGAGGCAATCCGCGAAGATGCGATGAAGGGTGATAAACAGGATGCAATAACAACCAAAGCAAGCGTCAACAACGTTGTTGTATCAGGAGGCATATCAAAAGAGGCTGTACTCGATGTTGCCAAAAAACTGCTTGGCGATTTAGAGAAATGCCACAATGAAAACGGTCTCAAAGGGAAACTTATAATAAGCCTGAATATCAACAAGGACGGTATAATAAAAGATGTTAAGATCATCTCAGGTACTTCCAACAATAAAGCCGGTGATAAATGTATTATCGAAGCAGTAAAAAAGTGGAAGCTCCCGGCAACCACAGACGGCAAAGAGGCAAAGGCTACGATCACTATTACCTTTACCCCATAATAGATTCTGGAACAACTCTTTAAGCCCCCTCCAATCTCTTGTTCATCATGAGGTTGGAGGGGGCTTTTTATCTCGTTTATTACAGTGAATGTACGGATAGTTATAATGATTCAGTGTCGTTCCCGTTCATGCCCCGCCAACCACTTTGCGCAGTTCGGCAAGCAGGTTATTCTCTACTTCAATCAGGCCGGATTCCTGACGCTGTCTGGCCAGATGACTTTCTTTTTCTCCCGGCACGAATATCTCGTCCACTCCGGGCAGTTTCTTTGTGGATTTAACCTTACTGATAATCTCCGAAACATTACTTACAAGCTTGTCTCGTTCCGTTAAGAGTTCCGGATCAATGGCAAAAATCAAATGTCCCCAGTTGCCCTTGCTGTCACCAATTCCACAGAAGGCAGCGCCAACCAGCGGCCCCGCCAGTATCTCGCCTATCAGAGCAAGGCCTGATCCTTTATAGCTCCGGTCGAAGGAACGAATAGCACCCGCGATGGCCTTTTGCGGATCAGTCGTCGGATTGCCCTGGTTATCATAGGCAAAATCAGCCGGAATGCTTCTGCCTGCCGTCTGGGCTTCTACCAGTCCAAAATAGGAAGTGGCGGCTGTGGACATATCGAGTACGATGGGGTCCTGCCCGCCGGGGATAGCGATGGCCAAAGGATTGGTTCCGAATACAGGCTCGTATGATCCGTAAACTGCAACTCTCTGTGGTGAGCGGCTGAAAGCAAAGCCGATGAGCCCCTCCTCTGCCAGACAGGAAGCATAGTAACCTATGGCTCCGGACGATGTATTTGTGTTGAATGTCCCGGCAATAGCGAACCCGCTTTTCTTCGCCTTTTCTTTCACTATTTCCACCGCCCTCCCGACAACCAGCATGGCGTGGTTTTTATTGCCGTTGATCCGCGCAGAAATCGGGGTTTCCTTTTCGATTACGATTTCCCCTGCATTAGAATCTTTGGGTATACCAGCGCCGATTAGCTTCACTATTCCCTGATTGTTGTCCCGCAGTTGAGCATAGAGCATTACGTCAGCGATGACCCGGACTTCTTTCTCGTTGTAGCCGTATTTCTTCACTGCCTTGTGTGTCAGTTCCTCAAGTTCTTTAATCGATATTTTCATAATTTTCTCCTCAAATATCTTGCCCGGTGATAGAACCCCCAACGCAAATTGCGGTGAATTCATTTAATTATTTTACTTACTATTTGTCAATTATTTTCCCGATATATTTTTTACTTGAGGGCGGGACGGGCAGTTCTCTTATGCCTTTAAATGTAACATTTCAACCAGCAATCGAAAGCCAGCGCGGATGTTTCAGCTTGAAATTGAACCGCAATTTCAAAACTGGAGATTGAATGCAAGCATGATAAAATACGTGATTCTTCTCGTTGTTGTTGCTGCTTTCTTCTTTGTAGCCTCTATCGTTACTGTAAATAATAAACTTTAATATTATTTAGTGAGCAATATAACATTATGATTTTAGGATTATGTTGCTCACTACAATTTGTAATGACAACCCATATCATATGGATCATGCAGTTTTATTTTCATAAGTTTGTTATAAAAACGTCATTGTCATTGACAATATTATCCGTTAGGCATAATACTTTAGAAATTATAAGCAGCAGATTAATCCTTAAGTTTGAATATACAAGGAGATCACAATATGAAAGCAATCGCAATTAATGGGAGTCCACGTAAAGGCGGAAATACGGAATTCTTGCTGAAAAAAGTGCTTGAGCCAATTACTGAGGCAGGAATAACAACAGAACTGATCCAGATTGGCGGCAAACAGGTACATGGCTGCATGGCCTGCTATAAGTGCAAGGAAAACAAGGATTCAAGATGTGCAATTGATACAGATATCATAAATGAATGCATTGGCAAAATGGTTGAATCCGATGCGATTATTTTAGGTTCACCAACATACTTTGCCGGTATGACATCAGAAATGAAAGCCTTGATAGACCGTGCAGGATTTGTTGCCAATGCGAATGACCGTCTTTTCTCTCGTAAAATTGGTGCTGCAGTAACTGTGAACAGAAGAGGAGGGGCAACCAGTGTCATAGATTCAATGTACCATATGTTTCTAATGTCCAGAATGATTATTCCAGGTTCTACTTACTGGAATTTTGGTATTGGAAGAGAGAAGGGGGAAGTTGAGAAAGACACTGAAGCACTTGCAAATATGAAAGACCTGGGTGAAACAATAGCCTGGCTGGTTATGAGGTTAAAGGCTTAACAATCCTATATATTCACAAGATTCTGCTTCATTTTTAGAGAACTGTACCTGCATCATTATTATTCCAAAATAGGGCCTGCAATCCTCTCCTCAAACCCCTTGCAATTTTCTTATTATTCAAGATGGTTCTGTTGTTTCTGACGGGATGAACGCCGTATCAACGACAGAATACCAACAAGAACAAGAATCAATGGCCACCATCGCGCCATAAATGGGTGTGGCAGCAAACCGAAATTAGACAGGAGAAAAATGGTGCCCAAAGCGATAAGGATGTATGCCCCGATCCCTGATTTAGATTTCATAATGCCTCCTTCATGCAATAGATTTTATATCCATGCCCATATCATTTGCTATCAATATAGCTATTTTATATGAAAGATTTTCTTTAGAGAACTGTCTGTCGACGAAAAGTCATATAAAGCGATAAAAGGGTTATGATAGGAGCGAAGGGTAAATGATCTGCCTCGTGTTACGTGTAACTTACTGAAAGAAACAAAATCAAAGGTTCCTGAATTGTAGTAAATTCAAATAGTAATAAGTATATTTATCCTTTCTGATAAACTTTTTTGTCCATTTTAAAAAGTAGAAAATAGCTTTCTGATTGTGATACATTCTTCATTTTGGAGATAAATATGAATATTCAAGACAGAACATGTGTCATAGATATGGTTGTTTTTGATTTCGGGGGTGTCCTGGCTGAAATAGGATTTGAGGAGGGATTGAGGGCTGTTGCGATGCACCACGGGTTAGACGAAACGGCCTTTTATAATCTGGCTTATGACTTGATTTACTCGACAGGATATCTGACGGGCCACATTGAAGAACACGCCTTCTGGCAGGCAGTCCGCGAAAAAACAGGCATTGAAGATGAAGACACAATGCTCCGCAATGAAGTCCTCTCACGATTTGTTCTGCGGCCCTGGATGTTTGATATTGTAAAAAAGCTCAAAGCAAATGGTATTGGAACTGCTATCCTTAGCGATCAAACCAATTGGCTCGATGAATTAAACAAACAATACGATTTTTTTAAATATTTCGATTTTGTGTTTAACAGCTATAATCTTAGAAAAAGTAAGATGGACCCTTCCCATTTTTCCGATATTATCACACGTTTGAATTGTGCACCGGAGAGGCTTCTTTTTGTAGATGATACTGAGGCACATTGTGTAACTGCACGCAAGAAGGGCATGAAGGCAATTCAGTTCATTGACCGTCCTTCCTTTCTCGAAGCTATATTCTGTTTTTGCCCTATTTCCACATGAGCAGGTACGGAAGACAAACCGCCAAATTCAGTGTCGCATTTCGTCCTTCCCATAGTGTCGGTTATTCCATATGAAGCAGGACTTGTCGCTATGTTTTTGGGATGCGATGTCCTTTCGAAAAATGATGTATATAGCATTAATAACATTTTTTATTTGCCTTTATTACAAGCAAGGAATACCATAACAAAAAGTCTGAAAACAACGAGCATCGTATATTAATTGTTGGACGGTAAAAGGAGGAAAAAGTATGATTAGACATGTAGTTCTCTGTAAGTTTCGTACCTCAGTATCCGAAGAAAAACGCGAGAATGCCATAAATACCCTCAATACTCTGGGACAATCTATTCCCGAGGTGGGAGAATGGAGTATGGGCAAGCAAGCTCTCCCTTCGAAGACAGCTTATGACCTGGCAATAGTTTCAAGTTTTGAGAATGCGGAAGCATTAGAAAGATACAGGAATCATCCCAGCCACATCGGAATAAAGAATCTTCTGACTGAAATAGCGGATTTGGCTGTCGTTGATTATGAATATTAGTTAGAACAGGAAGGTTGAACACACGAACCAAGAAATGGCATAGTCTAAGTCTCGCTGACATCCATGTTCGCTGCTTTCATCTCTTGATGCACAACTGCTTTGGTGTACAGTTTTTGAGGATTTGTAGATGAATCTAATAATTTTAATAAAACACATTCCCAGCTAATTTGCTCGACACAGGGAGGATGCGGAACACCTGTCAGCCCCGTAGAAAGCTCGAAAAAATCTTGACACATTGCTTCTAATTTCCTACAATTAATAACAACATCAC
>JAPLKC010000080.1 GCA_026388255.1 Pseudomonadota bacterium
GTGATGCTCTCTGCGAAGCCATTATGGAAGCAGGGGAACTGCTTACAAAACATTTTCCTGCCATTGCCGGAGATGTTGATGAATTACCCGATGATGTCATGTTTGATTCGGGAAGAGAAACAGAATAAACAATTGGTTTTAACTAAGGCAGTGGCTTCCAGTTAATGCGCGAAAGCATAAATCGGTTATATATAACCCCCACAAACACTTTACCCTCGAACCAGCATTCAATGTGCGTGTGCCACGGGTTGTAGGGTATCAGAAGGGACGTCCTGCCGTTCTCTTTTTTCAGAAATTTTGCGGTGGTCTCCCAGAGACTCTTTTCTGTATACCATTTAGGAAAATCAGACGTTAGGTAGGCTATATCGGCTTCTTCCAGGTTTTTAATCTGTTTTATCACGAGAACGGCATCATAACTGCCTTTTACCTGTGGGCTTGTCCATGTGCCCCACCATTTACCTGTTTTCCCGAAAAATGATTTAATTTTTTCCGGGGTGTTTACAGGAGGGTATTCGATATGCATGTCATCGGGGATAGTTATGCAGGACGGGACCTGAGCTGGATCGAACATACGTGGCGTATTATATCAGGGCGCCAAGCCAAAACTCAAGAGATTAAGAATCCGGGGTTTACTGAGTTTTCTCGTTCGATACGGCCGGAACATTGTTTTGCTCCATGCTCCCTGCGCGGTTTTTGCCCTGGACACACCGTTACTTACTGGTAATCCCCGGAATTATTAATTCTTAAATGTTGTATATTTCTAAT
Source organism: Pseudomonadota bacterium (assembly GCA_026388255.1). Lineage (NCBI taxonomy): Bacteria > Pseudomonadati > Pseudomonadota > Pseudomonadota bacterium. The sequence continues at coordinate 766 of JAPLKC010000080.1, forward strand.
TGCAATTAACAGCCCTTGAGATATAATCAAATATAAGGATAAGAGGAAAGAACAATATGATATCTAATCATGCCGGTGCAAGTATTAAGGAGACGTTGATTTATTAGAAAAGGATTGACGATGAACATAAGACACATACTTCTTGTTTTTACTTTCTTTATTGTTATGTGCGGTTTGCTCTTCACATCTTTTTATGAAAAAGCCAAGCAGGAATCAATCAAAAACCTGAATACCGAGCAGTTGCTTTATGCCAGACAGGCAACCCGGGGAATCGAAGATTTTTTTACAAGCTGGACAACAACCCTGACCGTACTCTCTGAAACGAGCCATATCAAAAATATGGATAAGACGGGCAAGGATAATATTGAAACCCTCTACAAGGCAAATAGTGAACTCATTAGAGCTATTACGAGGGTAGATGCAAGCGGCAGGATTATTTACACGTTCCCTTATGACCGAAATGCCATCGGCAGGGACATCTCTTCCCAGAAGCATGTTCGCGAGATCCGGCATACCCATAAACCTGTCATCAGTGATGTATTCTCTACAGTGCAAGGGTATAGTGCTATTGCTGTTCAGGTGCCTGTCTTTAAGGATAAGACCTATCAGGGCACAATCGGCATAAATGTGAATTTTCAATCAATGGCAAAACGATACCTCGAAGTCATAAGGATCGGTAAGACAGGATATGCCTGGGTAATAAGCAGGGATGGAACAGAACTCTTCTGTCCCATACCCGGTCACGTAGGAAATTCGGTCTTCGAGAACTGCAAGGATTTTCCCTCCATCCTGGCTATGGCTCAGGATATGCTCAAAAGACATGAGGGCGCCACCGTATATACCTTTGATAAGATTCGAGGAGAGACGGTGGATATTGTAAAGAAACATGCCGTATACATGCCCATAACCATTGGTAATACTTTTTGGTCTATTGTTGTCGCCTCATCAGAAGATGAGGTTCTGTCTTCCCTGGATGGTTTCCGGAACAGGCTCATTATCATTATCGGATTTCTATTGCTGGGTGGTGTTCTGTTTTCTCACTATGGGTTAAAGGCCTGGTTCATCATACGGGAAGAGGAAAAGCGCCGTCGTGCGGAGGAGGCGCTCCGGGAGAGCGAAGCCAAGTTTCGCAAGGAACAGAGATTCAGCCAGTTACTTCTCGACACCTCACCTGCATTAATCGTGGCTATTGGCTTTGACGGGAAGACCCTGATGATGAACCAGGCGCTATTGGATGCCCTCGAATATACTAAAGAGGAAGTTACAGGAGTCGACTACCTGAACACTTTTGTGCCAGAAGAAGACCGCGAAATGCTCGCCCTGGTCTTTCAGCAGATTATTAATGAAGGCAAAGCAACAGTCAATGAAAACCGGATCAAAAGCAAATCCGGCAGGACATATCTTGTTGAATGGTATGGCCGGACCGTGGTTCGCAAAGAAGGTGATTTTGATTTTTTCGTGGGAGTAGGCATTGACATCACCGGACGCAAACGGGCAGAGTTAGAACTCCATATTAAAGACCGTGCCATTGCTTCATCGTTCAATGCAGTTGTGATATCGGACCTCAATGGTAACATAACATATGTGAATGATGCTTTTTTGCGTATGTGGGGATACACAAATCAAGAAGCACTTAATATTAATGTTGCTGATCTCGACTCTGATAAAGACGAAATAATTCACATAATTGATGCTATCAAAGGAAAAGGCTTTAGTCTTGGCGAATCTGTTGCAATACGAAATGATGGGTCTCTTTTTAACATCCAATATTCTGCCAGCCTTGTTACCGGTTCTTCGGGTGAACCGATTGCGATGTTATCTACTTTTGTTGATATCACCGAACAAAAACAGGCCGAGAATGTGCTACGATGGAAAACGGCCTTACTCGAAGCGCAGGTGAACACATCTATCGATGGTATACTTGTGGTAGATGAGAATCAGAGAAGGATCGTTATTAACCGTCGAATCGCCGATTTGTGGAGTGTCCCACAGTATATTCTGGATGATGAGGATGACGCAGTTCTGCTTAAATATGTTGTAGGCCTGGTCAGGCATCCTGAGCAATTCATTGAGAAGGTCAAGCACCTTTACGAGCACCCATACGAGACCAGCCGTGACGAGATTGAATTTAAAAGCGGTATGGTTTTGGACCGATACTCGGCTCCTGTTCTGGGCGAGGACGGATACCACTATGGGAGGATATGGACGTTCCACGACATTACCGGGCGCAAGCAAGCCGAGGAGGAGCGGCAAAAGCTACGGGAGCGCTTGCAAAATGCAGATAAAATGGAGGCCATTGGCACCCTTGCCGGCGGAATCGCCCACGACTTCAACAATCTGCTCATGGGGATTCAGGGCTATGCTTCTCTAACATTGCTGGACCTCGATCCCTCCCATCCCCATTATGAGAGACTCAAACGGATTGAGGAACAGGTGCAAAGCGGAGCAGATTTAACGAAGCAGTTGCTGGGGTTTGCCCGTGGGGGAAAATATGAGGTGAAACCCGCCGATATGAACGACATTCTTGAAAATACCTCTTCCATGTTCGGGAGAACCAAAAAGGAAATCTCCATCCATCGGAAATACGGGAAAAATCTCCGGACCGTGGAGGTTGACCGGGGACAAATGGAGCAGGTATTTATGAATCTGTATGTGAATGCCTGGCAGGCCATGCCCGGTGGCGGGGAAATATATCTGGAGACTGAGAATGTTCTCCTGGATGATGAACAGGCAATTTACTATTCTGTCAAGCCTGGACAATATATCAAGATATCCATGACCGATACCGGTACAGGGATGGACGAGAAGACGAAGGAGCGGATTTTTGATCCCTTTTTCACGACAAAAGAAATGGGAAGAGGGACAGGCCTGGGACTGGCAACGGTCTATGGGATTATCAAGGGTCACGGGGGCATAATAAACGTCTACAGTAAACCAGGGCACGGGGCTACATTCAATATCTATCTGCCCGTTTCGGAGAAGGAAGTAGTTAAGGAAAGGACAGCAACCGGGACAATCAAAAGAGGCACGGAAACGATCCTTATGGTGGATGATGAAAATATGGTTCTGGAAGTTAGCCGGGCGCTTCTGGAGTCCTTGGGGTACCGGGTCTATACGGCCGTGAGCGGTAAGGAGGCGATTGCTGTTTACATGGAAAAGAGAAACGAAATTAACATGGTCCTTCTGGACATGATTATGCCGGGAATATCCGGAGGAGAAACCTTCGACCGTCTCAAGGAGATCAACCCTGATATAAAGGTTGTTCTTTCCAGTGGTTACAGCATCAACGATCAGGCCCAGGAAATTCTGGACCGCGGCTGCAACGGATTCCTCCAAAAACCCTTTCGTATTGAAATACTGTCCGACAAGATCAGGGAGATGCTGGACTGAAATGGAGTGATTTGTTTTAAGATGATTATCTGCTGAAAGGAAGCGGTTGATTAACACGCTTGTTTTCGGACTCTTCGACGTTGTAGACCGTAACAATGTTAATCATATCTGTAATATTTGAACCATATCGCCGGGCAATGGACAGAGCAGCAGCCTTCTCTCTTTCACTTTTCACATAACCATTCAAAAGAATTCCATTATTTATCAATTCCGATGCCCACACGCTCAGACCGTATGAGTTGAATTCACGGTTGAGCTTATCAAAATCAACTATCTGTGGCGGTTTTTTTGCTATTGTATTTGGAGCAATAGTCGTTACAGGCAATTTTGGTTTTCCGGGAAGCTCCTTCTTCTCTCTGACAATCTCTCTTTTATGCTCTTTTGTAATCTCTTTTTCATTGTCCTTTGTTTTTGTCTCTTCTTTAACCTCATACGCATCTTGCTTCAGTGTTTCAACGGGTTTTGTCGGCAGCAGTTCAGCGAGTTTTGGCGCTGGCAGCTCAACCTTCTTTTGCGGAGGTTTTGGAGGTCCAGGAACTTTTTTATTGAAGAAAAATACAAAAAATACAACGAAAATAACGACAATTACAAGAGGGCCTGCAAGTAATTTCCAATTTCTCATCATAATAATATTATCGCAATTTTCAGCGTATACATTAACCCACATTTTCCATTAGGATAAGTATCGGTCTCGGGCTGTCCCCGGCAAGTGTGACGATGAGTTAACGAAGTTATATGATTGAAGGCGAATTGATATTATATGTTGTATACTTCTTTTCCGACGGTGTGAACCCAATTCTGTTTTAATACTTTCTGTGCTTCCTCTGTATTATCTACCCCGAGTATCACGATTGCGCTGTTGCTTAGCCTTCCAAGATGGGGGTACAGGTAGTGGACATTTATACCTGCATTTTTTAACGGTTTAAGTACCGCATTCAATCCTCCTGCATGATCAGGGGTCTCAACAGCGAGGACATCCGTTTCCTTCGGGGAATACCCGTTAGCTTTTAAAATGTTCTTTGCTTTTGTCGGGTCATCAACAACAAAACGGACCGTGCTGATATCCGAAGTATCGGCAACGGATATGGCGCGGATATTCACACCTTCCCGACCAAGAATCTCGCTTACGGCTGACAATGCGCCAGGTGTATTTTCAAGGCTGATTGATATCTGTTTGATGACCATTTTTCTACTCCTTTATATAGCCTGTCAGAAGCTAAGGCTTCCCCTGCCTCTTAAGCCGGGCAGTTACTCATTCACATAGTTAAAACCAAGATCGAGAGCTTCCTTGTTCATCTTTATCAGTTTTGACTTTCCCTCCCCAAGTATTTCGGAGAGATATTTTATCACAAACTCAAAGGAAATAATATCACTTGCCCTTATAAATGCACCCAGCATAATCATATTGGCAACCTTTATTGTTCCGAGCTTTTCTGCAAGCTCACTTGTCGGTATGTTTAAAACCTCAATATCTCTTCTGGCAGCCGATGTATCCACAATCGAAGAATTCGCGCAGAGAAGGCCGCCTGACTGAAGGATGCTCTGAAAACGCGCGAATGAAGGCTGGTTCATGGCAACAACAAAATCCGGTTCCGATGCAACCGGCGAGGCAATTTCTTCATCAGACACCACAACCGTACAATTCGCAGTCCCGCCTCGTACCTCTACGCCGTAGGAGGGCAGGTATGTAACATATTTGCCTTCAAACATCGCCGCGTTCGCAAGGGTAAAACCCATAGAGAGTACGCCCTGGCCACCGAATCCCGAAAAAATCGTTCTTATCAGCATGGCACCTCTTTAATAACACCCAAGGGGAATTGCTTGCTCATTACTTCATCAATCCACTTACAAGATTCAACAGGACTCATCTTCCAGTTTGTCGGACATGGGGAAAGTATTTCAACAAGCGAAAAGCCTGTACCCTTTAACTGATGCTGAAATGCCTTCGCAATGGCCTTTTTCGCTTTAATGATTGCCGAAGGCTTATTTACTGCTACACGTTCAAGATAAGACGTGCCTTCAAGAAGCGCAAAAACCTCACAGATCTTTACCGGATGTCCTGCCAGACGTGAATCCCTCCCCAAAGGAGTTGTTGTTGTTACCTGTTTATGCAGGGTTGTCGGCGCCATCTGTCCTCCGGTCATACCGTAAACGCCATTATTCACGAAAATCACCGTAATCAGCTCGCCCCTGTTCGCAGCATGAAAACCTTCAGCGGTTCCGATAGCAGCAAGATCGCCATCTCCCTGATATGAGAAAACGAGATTCTCAGGCCTTGTCCTTTTTATGCCGGTTGCAACGGCAGCGCCCCTGCCGTGAGCAGATTCAAGTGTATCTATATCAAAATAATTATAGAGGAGCATGCCGCATCCGGCAGGCGCAACACATATGATTGTGTCCCTGAGTTCCATCTCATCCACTATCTCGGCAATAAGACGATTTATTATGCCGTGACCACATCCGGGACAGTAGTGAAAATGGGCTTCTTTGAGAGATTTCGGGCGGGTGTAGACCGGTTTCACTATTTTTTCCTCCGGTGTGCTGCCTGATAACAGTGGCGTGATACGATGCGGGATAACTCAACAGGTGTGGGAATAACGCCGCCGGGCCTGCCGTAAAAGTGAATATGTCCTTTGCCGTTTAAAGCAAGCTTTACATCTTCTATCAATTGACCGGTGCTCATTTCAAAAACGAAAAAATCATTGACCTGTTGCGCTGCTTCCTGAATAACCTTCATTGGGAAGGGCCAGACCGTTATAGGGCGGATCATGCCGACCTTCAGGTTCTCCTGGCGGAGTCTCTTAATCGCTCCTTTTGCAATCCGCGCCGCAATACCATAAGCAATAATTATCATCTCTGCATCATCAATGAGAAATGTTTCATACCGGACCTCGTTTTGCTCCATGCGCTGATATTTGCGGAAGAGCTTCCAGTTATGCTCTTCTTCTTCCTTTGTATCAAAAAGGAGTGAGCGGATCATCCTCGAAGGTCTTCCTTTCGCGCCTGTCAGGATATAATCCTTCGGATAATCCTTCTTCGGTTTGATATTGTCAAAATTTACCGGTTCCATCATCTGACCGAGCATGCCGTCGCCTAGTATAATCACAGGGTTCCTGTATTCATCGGCAAGATCAAAAGCAACGGGAACTAAATCGGCAAGTTCCTGCACTGAAGCCGGTGCGAGAACAATTGTCTTATAATCTCCGTGACCGCCGCCGCGGGTAGCCTGTAAATAGTCTGATTGAGCCGGAGATATATTGCCCATGCCCGGGCCCCCTCTCACCATATTAACAATTACTGCCGGAAGTTCGTCTGCGGCAAGATAGGAGATGCCTTCCTGCTTTAGACTGATGCCGGGGCTGCTTGATGATGTCATTGCGCGCGCGCCTGCCACGCTTGCCCCCAGGACCATGTTGATTGCAGCAATCTCACTCTCGGATTGGATAAAAACCCCGCCTGTTTCAGGAACTCTCTTTGCCATATGTTCTGTAAGTTCGTTCTGGGGGGTTATGGGATAACCGAAGTAACAGTTGCATCCCGCGAGTACCGCTGCCTCTCCGAGTGCGGCATTGCCGCTCATCAGCTTTCTCAACTTTTATACACCTCAATAGCCGTTTCCGGACACATGACCGCACAGGTAGCACAGCCCGTGCACTCCTTTATTGCCTCAAAAGAGGCAACAAAATATCCTTTAGCATTAAGTGTATTCGAGAGGATTATGGCCTGCTTGGGACAAAACTCCATACAGAGCAAGCATCCCTTGCAGCGTTCCTGATCAATATTTATATAAGCCTTCATTTATAAGCAACTACCTTAAACATTTAAAGTTTTGTCGGACTCTTATCAGTTAAACGTTTTAGAATAGCCCACGAAGGCAGCGCTTGTCAACTTTTTTAGAATTTCCTCATGGTTTTCTCTTTGCCGGTCAGCGGCATGTTCGGGAATTCTGATCTGCGGCGGTCTGCTTCGCCTTGCGATCCTACGACGTACATACAGAATTGTTTTCAAAATTCAGGCTAACGAGATTCTCATTCTCGGGATCATTCATCGAAAAGATGTCTACGGAATTGTTGAGAAACATAGAAAATAATATATCAGTTCCATATGCATGAACAATTCCAAAGTTGCAGACAAAAATTGCCTTGCATTTTTATGAAGTTTGGAGGAAAAGGTTTCTATTTGACGAAGGCAAACAATATGGAAAGAAAAAGGGGCAACACGATAGGAAGTATTTCTTTTTGGCGGGGGAAGGATATTTATTTTTTAAAGAACGTCTCCTTGGTTTTTCTAACAGTGCGAAAAATCAATAAGAAAATTAACTAAATCAATTGCATGTTATTGATTTTCGAGTGAAAATGCGGGTAACCACCGACACCGTAAGGATGGCACCGACTGTTTGTAAGTAAATGGCCTATAGCGAATTCATCAACATGCCGATATTCAAATTTATATTACGTTGCTATAATTATCATAAAGGGAGCCTTTGCACAAAGGCCGCCTGGCAAGACATGATGAGGGGCATATACGACAATCCTGAGAAGGGCTCCTTATACGACACTTTTACTTCTTGCCCCGCTTCTTGAACGGGTTCTGGATCGGTTTCGAGCCGAGACAGAGTACCTGGTTCCTGTTTTCCAGGTAAAGCGCCGCCTCCAGACTGGCCGAGATATTCTGATTGATCGCCTCTTTGGTCATCTGTAAACCTAGGACCGATTTGGTGACCATCCTGTCCGCCAACTCCCGGGCTTTCTCCATGACCTGCCCCTCGGGCACAATATAATTCACCAGGCCGTAACGGTAGGCGGTGTCGGCATCCATCGTCTCACCGGTTAGAAGGTATTCGGCGGCGATTCCGAGAGGTACCTGACGAGGAAAGTGGAAACTGCTGCCCATATCAGCGGCTGTCAATCCGATATTTATATAGGCGGCAAGGAATTTGGCCGTCGGGTCGGCAACCCTGATGTCACATGCCAGCGCGAAGCTGAATCCTCCGCCTGCAGCCCATCCATGTATGGCACCGACAATCGGTTGCGGGGCGCGCCGCATCATAAGGATTACCTCCGAGATCTGGTTCTGGAAGGTGTAGAGTTCCTCTACATTCTGTTTGTAGAATGGGCGGTACTCGTCATCCATCTCGTAGATATCCGAACCGGAGCAGAAGGCCTTTCCTTTACCGGTCATAATCACAACACGGCACTCGTCCTGATTATTTTGACGTTCGCGCCAAAAATGGAGCAGCTCCTGCCGCATTTTTTTCGTGTGGGCGTTCAGTTTTCCGGGAACGTCTAGCGTCAGTGTGCCGATTGTTCCGTCCAGGTCAAAATGAAGCGTATCGTACATTAGTGAGCCTCCTTCAATTAAGACATATTTCGTTCGTTAATCCTGCATCTGGGTCGGTAGTTAGCCGCAGATTCACCCATGTAAAAGCAATCTTTTTATTGGATTATCACTTGTAGCCGTGCATTTCAAGAAAAATCTTGCTATACAATACCGCCCTTATAGCCTAAACTATTGAGTGGAAAGTGTCTCGTATATATTGGCACAGAGGGCAGAGCTTTACCGACAAGAAACAGTATATTTAAGAATAAGAAAAAAATAAGCTCTGCCATCTCCGAGGAGTTCAATAACAAGATCAAAGGATTAAAACAAATGACTATGGGTATAAAGACATCGACTACTTCCGGTTGAAGATTCATCAGTATTGTAGGCTCTTAAACCCAGGATTGGGTACTATAAATGCAACTTAAATATGAAAGAACCGAAATTTTACAATACCTTCTTGTGTTAAGGTATTGAACGTAGTTTAATGAAGAGCAATGGAAGAGCAATACAGTATAAAAGTTTTAGAGAAGGTGGTAAAAATACTTGACCTTTACACTTATAAGGAGGATGCATTCACACTCTCTGACATAGGCAAGAGGACAGGGATACCCAAGACTACAGTTTTTAAAATACTCAAGACCTTTGAGAGTGCCGGTTTCTTTAAGTATGATCCGGCACAGGAAAAATACAGTCTTGGTTTCCGTTTTCTCGAACTCGGGGGTATCGTCTATTCGTCTATTTCTGTCCGTAAGGCAGCAGCGCCATATATGGACAGTCTTTCCAACAACCTCAAAGCCACAATCCTCCTTGGTGTAATAAAGGATGACGAACTCCTTTACATCGACAAGAGGGAGATGGACAGCATTATCCGCGTTGCTTCTCACATAGGCCTCAAGAGACCGCCCTACCTCGGCATGCTTGGAATGATTCTTCTTGCTTATATGGATAACAAGGAGAAAGAACGCCTTCTGAAGTTATATCCGCCGACCAAGATTCCGGGCGAGACAGTTACCGGCATCCGTCGGATCATGAAGAAACTTGATGAGGCAAAAAGGAAAGGTTACTACATGGAACAGGATGAGGTTGTGGAGGGATTGTTTGGTATCGGGGTGCCGATCATGGATTTCTCCGGTAACGTCGTGGCAGCTCTCGGTGCTGCCCAGCCCGTGTTCCAGGTAAAAGAATATACCGTGGGAAACACCATTCAGCGACTGTTGGAGGCGTCTCGATCAATATCGAGAGAGCTTGGGTATATGCCCGACCTCTCAAAAGAACCAATACGTTATGAAGAATAGGACTTGCCGTCGGAGAATGCGGGATGTCCCGCCTCCCCCGACGGCAAGTCCAAGTTCTTGATCTAATGCTTTTTATGTTTTTTAGGAAAACCCTTGAAAATGTCCGGATTGTTCTTCAACATTTTTTCCGGCTTAAAGATAGCAGCATCCATAGTCTTCAAGTCATCAGCGACTACAGGGGCAAAATCCATTTGTGCAAGAACATCTTTCTGCAAATCTATGCCCGGAGCGATTTCCTTCAGAACCACCTTGCCATTCTCTAATTTGAAGACAGCCCGTTCGGTAACATAAACCACATTCTGATTTGTTTCAGTGGCGTATTTACCGCTGAAGGTGATCTGATCTACATTTTTCAAGAATTTTCTGCCCGCACCATCTTTGATGATGTTAAGTTTCCCGTCTTTCATCTCGATCTGTGGTTTGCCATTCATAAAGGGGGCGCAAAAGACCACGTTTTTCGCATTCTGTGAGATGTCAATGAAACCTCCGGTGCCGGTAATATCCGTGCCGAGCTTGCTCACATTGACGTTTCCATGTTCGTCCATTTGACCCATCCCGAGACATCCAAAATCCAAACCGCCGCCGTGATAGAAATCAAACTGGGAAGGCATGCTCATTATGCACTCAGGATTCCATGCTGCACCGAATTGTACGCCTTTGGTCGGTATTCCGCCGACAATGCCCATCTCGATACTGAAGATAAAATCATCGATAATTCCTTCTTCGCTTGCCACATTTCCGATACCATCTGCTATGCCGATTCCCAGATTTACAACCGCGCCTGCTTTTAGTTCCAGAGCAGCTCTCCGGGCAACTAATTTCCGAAGGCCGAAGTCAAGGGGGGCAATGGCGCTCACAGGAACTTTAATATGACCGCAGAGGCCCGGATCATACTCCGCATTATATGTCTGCCACTGATTGGGATCCTGAACCACTGCAGTAACCATATGCGCCGGTACTCGAACCATACGGGGATTCAGGGTGCCTCTTTTGGCGATGCGTTTTACCTGGGCAATGACGATTCCGCCGCTGTTGTATGTCGCCTGTGCTGCCGGCAACATGTGCAGGTCGAGCGCTTCCAGCTCAACGGAGATGTTCCCGTCTTCATCAGCCGTAGTACCACGGACAATACAAACATTGATTGGGAAAGCCTTGTAAAGGAGCATCTCGCGGCCGTGTATAATGATCAGTTCGACAAGATCTTCTGACTGGGCCCTCTTGTTCAACTTTCCACCTTCAACTCGAGGATCCACACAGGTCCTCAGTCCTACAGGTGTGATGAGTCCAACCCGGTGTGCAGCAATCTCGCGCATCAGGAGCGACAGAACACCCTGTGGCAGGTTGTATGCTTCGATTTCCTCATCCAGTGCCAGTCTTCCCATTACTCTGGACCAGCGCCAATGGCCGCCGACAATCCTTTTGACCAGACCTTTGTGGGCGAAGTAGCCCATGCCGGATTCGCGGCCCTCGCCATGTAAGAAATTCCGGCCGCCAACGCCTGTGATATGTACGAAAGTACAGTCTTTGGGCTCACCTGTTTCCAGGAACCTCTTTTCAAGAGCCGCATAAACCATATCGGCATCCTGAAAACCACCACCGGACGCCACAACGTTGATGGTGTCACCGTTCTTGATTAGACCTACTGCTTGTTCAGCTGACATGAGCTTGTCCATGGTTAAATCCTCCAAAAGTTATTGTAATAAATAAACAAAAGTTATTGCGATAAACAGAAAGTTATTGTGATAAACCGGATAACAACTTGCTCATTAGCGCGGAATATTTTACTACCAAATTCCGAATTTGTCTATAGGAAAAGGCAGATCATTAGCCCATTCGGGTAACACAAACCGTTAAGGAAAGGTGAATTCCACTTCAAAGTGGACCACTTAGAGCCTGACGAAACACCTCATGAGGCGTCTGGTAGTAGGCACTTCCTTGGTCTATTATTCAGCTTTTTAACTACCATTGCATCCTCTTTATTCAGATGAAAGTATGCCCGCGGCAAGGCGCGGGTTCATCTTCCCGGCGTAAGCCGGAGCACTCATCTTTTATAAAACGGCGATATCTCTCTCAGTCTGGCCACAACCCCCGGCATAATGGAAAGGACATAATCGACATCTTCCTCGGTGTTTTCCCTTCCAAGGCTCATCCTGATTGCGCTCTGACATATTTCGGGAGGTATGTTCATAGAAAGAAGCACATGGGACGGTTCTGTCGAGCCCGAGGAACAGGCAGAGCCCGAGGAAACTGCAACACCGTTGAAATCAAGTGCAATAAGCAGCGATTCAGCCTCCACATACTCAATGCTTATATTAAGTGTATTGGGTAGCCTGTGTTCAGGGTGTCCATTCAGCCTCACATGATCGATACTATCCGTGATGCCTTCAAACAGCTTCTTTCTCAACACCTCAACCTTTCCGTTCTCTGTTGCCATCTCCTCCTGCATCAACTCGCAGGCCTTACCGAGGGCAGCAATACCGATCATGTTTTCTGTGCCCGCCCTTCTACCGGCTTCCTGATGGCCGCCATGAATAAGATTGTCTATATCCAGCCCTTCCTTTATATATAACGCGCCAACACCCTTCGGCGCATATACCTTGTGGCCTGAAAAGCTTGCCAGATCTACATTCAATGCATGCATGTCAATCTCTATCTTCCCTATGGCCTGAACCATATCGGAGTGAAAAATGATCCCTCTGTCATGTGCTATCTCACCGATCTCTTTGATGGGCAACAATGTTCCTGTTTCATTATTTGCATACATGACAGAAATAAGGATAGTGTCATCCCGTATTGCCTTTTTTACATCTCCCGGCTCAAGCCTTCCATGAATGTCAACAGGAAGGTACGTAACTTCATATCCCCTTGTTTCAAGATATTTACATGCATTCAAAACACCGGGGTGTTCAACCTTTGTCGTAATGATATGCCGCCCCTGATCTTTTTTTACATAGGCCGTACCTTTGATAGCATGATTATCGCTTTCCGTTCCACAGCTTGTAAAAACAATCTCGCCGGGCTGGGCATTAATAAACCCTGCAACCTGCTCTTGCGCCCTGTCATAATATCCCCTGACTTCTCTGCCTGCCCAGTGAAGGCTCGAAGGGTTGCCGAATAACCCCTTCCAGAAAGGTTCCACAAATTCAGCTACTTCAGGATGTATAGGCGTCGTTGCATTATTGTCTAAATATATCCTCTTCATACCTTCCTCTAATCAAAATATACATTCATTGCTCTTACCGGACAGGCCCTTACACATAATTCACAGGCAACACATTTTTCGTAATCAAATTCAACCTTCATGTCTTCTCTGTTTATAGACAATGCATTCGGGGTGCATACGCTCGTGCATACACCACAGTGCACACACTTTGTCTCATCCCTTTTTATATCCTGTTCTATCGGCTCCATATCAAGATTCATGCTCGTCAGGTATTCCATGCCTTGATTAAAATTTTCATCTGTGCCTTCGATCTCCAGCACCATCATCGAATCAGCCCTGGGTGAGAGGTTTGCCCTGAGGATATTAAAAATTAAATCGTAATCCTTCGCCAGTCTGTATATGACGGGCTTATCGATGGCTTCCCTTTTAAACCTAATTATGAACCGCTTTTTCATAATAAACCTCACATATTAAATTAATTACCCTCGGGTCTCATAACCCGAAGCAGGCTTCGGGGTGATTCATGCTGAATTTAGAAATCAGAAATTTCTCTATACCTTTATTATCTCAATATCACCCCAGACACCAAGGTGATCACCGATGATAATCAATATACCGCTTATACCCGGATATGTCTTGCCTTTTTCTATGGCAACCTGTACATCATCCCTTTTTTTTACAATATTTCCAACATAAGTTGCAAGTCCATCTGCAAAAAGGGAAGAATCTCCTACAATACATGCCGTATCAGCATTACCAAAGCTTAATGAGTGCCCTATTGTTCCCGAAGAGGTGCAGACTCCATAGGGCGCATCCCTTCCTTTCAGCTTGACTCCTATCTTCTCACTGTAAGGCGAATCTTTTGCATAAATGAGCACAACTCTCTCATGGTCTGTTTTAAGGCAAATATCCCCGCCGTTTTCAACAATATATTCGTCTGTCAATGCGGCGATATCCCTCCCCACATATTCTGCGATTGCTCCGGCAACACAAGCCATAGGCCCAACTCCTATGAGCTTCGATGCCTCGATCATCTCCCGCACAATCCCCGGGGCAAAGATATCGGTTTTAACAGGTGTCAGACTTTCCTTAAACTCAGGCCTGTATTTGATATATGTTTCAAGTTGATGCCGGTAAAAAATCACCCGTTCTTCTATGCAGGCCCTTAAATCAGTTTTTGTGCAGCAAAAGAGGTCCGTTTCCTTAAGTTTTACCTCGTAACTAAGCATGTCACGTGGCTTCGATATATTTCTGTAGAATCTTTCCTCGTACATTATGACGCTCGTTTTTCACGTTCATGCGATAGATGGCTGTCCCGCCTTTGGCAAAAACGGATGGAAACTAACTATACCTCTTATCCTCCGTCCTTAGCCTTTTCCTCTCCGCTCAGCTTCTCTTCAAGCCGTTTTACCCTCTCAATAAGTGAACCGATGGCCCGTGCTTGAGGGTCGGGCATGAATGCGCTGTCCATCTGGATACGCATTTCCCCCTCAACCCTGAATACTACCTTGCCGGGGATACCCACCACAATCGAGTTGGGCGGTATTTCATTTACAACAACCGAATTGGCGCCTATCTTTGAATTATCCCCTATACTAATAGGTCCCAGGACCTTTGCACCGGCGCCGATAACCACATTATTTCCTATGGTGGGGTGTCTCTTTATCTTCTTCCATGTTGTCCCTCCAAGCGTAACACCGTGGTACAGTGTAACATTATCTCCTATTTCCGACGTCTCTCCGATAACCACCCCCATGCCATGGTCAATAAAAAACTTTCTGCCGATCTTTGCACCGGGATGTATCTCAATGCCTGTTAAGAATCTTCCTACATGGGAGATCAATCTTCCTGGCAAATACAGCTTATGGACCCAAAACCAGTTACTGATTCTGTAAAACAGGATTGCATGAAAACCGGGATAGCATAAGACTATTTCAAGGATATTCCTCGCAGCAGGGTCACGCTCGAAAACCGATTGTATAGATTCACGTATCTTATCAAACATAAAAGGAAACATACAACCCCTGACTACATCTGTCAATTGTTGTAAATGTTTTAGTGATTTATCGGGCCAATCCCCGTTCGTTGCAGATGCTTTTCTTTTTTTTCTTTATACATAAGAGCATCTGCCGTTGATATAAGCTCATCGATGGATTGCGGGTTTTCCGGGTTATAACATGCCACGCCGATGCTCAAAGATAGTTTGTATGGTTTACCTGCCTGTATGTTATAGTCATCAATATGCCTTTGAAGACGTTTTACAAGTAAAACTGTGCCCGCCATACTCGTACCGACTGCAAATACGGCAAATTCGTCTCCGCCGATGCGCCCCACTACATCCGCTTCCCGGAAGGTTTCCTTGAGTATGGATGCAGTCATGACAAGCGCGTCATCGCCTTCTTTGTGGCCCAGGGTATCATTTATCCATTTCATGCCGTCAAGATCAATAAAAAAGCAGAGCATCTCCATTTTTGTACGATTCGCAATCTTTATTTGCTGCTCGGAAATGGTAAAAAAACCGCGGCGGTTATAAAGATTCGTCAGTTCATCCTTCATTGACATGGTCTGCAATTGTGTTTCCAGTTGTTTTTTTTCCGTTACATCAAGAAGTGTCCCAAGCTCTGCAGGCCTGCCGTTGTATATTGCGCGGGATCCATATACCTCAATCCTCCGGACTGCCCCGTCTTTCCGTATTATGCTCACTTCAAGAAGCATACCGTCTGTTTCACCGTTTTTCCTCATACGGATGCTCTCTTCAGCTTTTTCACGGTCCTCGAGGACCAGAAAATCCATAGGCCCCCGCTTGCCGATCATTTCAACAGGCTCATAACCAAGAATATGGGCAAAGGCCGGATTCACATATCGGAAAATATTATCCTGAACCAGATACACGCCGACAAGGGATTTCTCGGTGAGAACGCGATATCGTTCTTCCGATTCCTTTAGAAGCAATTCTGTTTTATTACGGTCTGTTACATCAATAAAATTTCCGAGAACTGCCTGTTTTCCTTTGTATTGTATGGACGTAACCGTTACAAGAATCCACCTGGTTTCTTCTGCTTTTGCGGAAACCCTGATTTCAAAAGCGGATAGCTGTTCACCCCGTAACATTTTCAAGGCATTATCTTTTACCGCTTTTTTGTCTTCATCTATCACAAGCGCAAGAGCATCCGCGCCCACTATCTCATCCTCACTGTACCCTGTAATTTGCTGAAAACAGGGGTTGACAAATTGAAACTTGTCGTCCTGCACAATATAAACACCGGCAGATGAACTGTTTGCCAGGGTTCTGAACAATTCTTCCGCCATTTTCCGCTCGGTCACATCACGGATAATCGCCTGGATAAAAGCCTCACCACCAAACATAATCAGGTTGAGGCTCACTTCTGCATCAAATGTAGTCCCATCATAACGACAGTGCTTCCATTCGAAATGCTGTGGCTCACCATTCAGGGCATCCTTTATCTTTTCAATGGCTTTTTCTCTTGAATTTTCCCCGGCTGGCTGAAAGAGCGGCGAAAATCGGTATGGAGGCTGTCCGACGATCTGCTCATATGTACATCCGAATGTCTCCAGCGTTTTTGTGTTGCAATCAACAAAAGCATCCCCTTTCATAAGCAATATGGGGTCATTGGCATGTTCAAAAAGTGTCTTGTACTTTGATTCGCTCTCACCTATCGCCTCCATCATCTGCTTTCTCGACAGGGCATAGGCAAAGATTTCCCCTACAATTTTAAGGAGTGAAATTGTATCTTCGGGCCATCTCTTTTTTGAGCAGACACTGTCAAATCCGAGGAAACCCACGATTGAGTAGCCTGACACAATCGGCACAGCAACAATGGACTGGATATCCTCCCGCATAAACTCCTTCTTCTCTGCTATGGCTTCAAGCGGAAGTTCCTTAACGTCAGGGATATGAATCACTTCAAAACCTTTTATCTTCTCACAAAACCAGGGGAGGTTGTTTACCGATACACGCTGAAGATCCTGTATTTTATGAGCAATCCCCTCTGCACACCACTCGTGGGTATTGCTCATTTCAAGTCCGTCTTTATCAAATTGAAAAACATAGCTCCTGTCAACCTTGGCAAAACTGCCTATTGCCTTCAACACATCGTTTATACCATCGTCTATATCGTCCGGAGAAAGGATGATAAAATTTGTCGAAAGGGTAAGGATCAATCTCAGCAGTTCTTCCGAGCCTTGGAGTGCCTTGTCTACAAGCTTGTGCTCGGCAATTTTTTTCTCAAGTACAGCAATGCGTGCCTGCATCTCTTCCAGCTCTTGCACCGACACTTCTTTTGCCTTGTCTTTATTGTTCAATCTTATGCCTTTTTAAAAAGGATATTATACACAAATATTATCGTGTTATTATAATGTGTTACAGAAGACTCATAATATTAACCCTTTTACTTTAAACAATATTTTGATAGTATACACCATTAAAAAGCTGTATTAAAAGTAATATTGTAATGTTGAAAATAAATTATTTGTATTCAAGGGGATTGTAGCAGATGAAAATAGATGATACCGAAAAGCAAATAAACATTGACGATGATTTCTTTAAAATGGCTGAAGAGCAGTGGAAGCCAAAAGAAAAAGTTGGAGAGAATAGCGCTGTTGCAAAAATAAAGCATCTTTTGCCTGTGTTCCTACCCATAACCTTTATTCTGATAATTATAATCGGAGCTGCAACTGCTTTTATGCGGACGAAAATAATTGACATGGACGAAAGTTTAATATACTTACATAAGATAGTAAGCAGCATAGACACTGCAGCCCTTCGGTCGGAGATGACAGCAATGGAGGCAAAAATTGAACGTATTAATAAAGAAAATGATAAATTAAAGTCTGATCTGGCTCAACTGAATAATGAAATGGAGATCATCAAAGCAAGAAAAGAAAAAGCCGATATGCCTGTCCAGAAGCAGCCTGCTGCCAAGAAAAAAGTTGTCAGCAAAAATCCTGGCAAAAATCCGAAAATACGATAGGTGTTCATGAATACGCCATAAAATTAAGGAGGCATGATGTCTGTCCTGGTCGAGTTTGCCATGTTCCCCACAGATAAGGGGGATAGTATAAGCGAATATGTGAGCAGAATCATCAGAATGATGGACGGGAACAATACCCCGTACGAACTGACATCCATGGGCACTATATTCGAGGTGGAAACACTTGAAGAGGCATTCAATATCATAAACGGGGCGTATAAGCGACTTGAATCCGACTGCAACAGGGTTTACTCAACCATAAAGCTTGACGTCAGGAAAGGGAAAAGCGGGAGAATCATACAGAAGGTTGAGTCAGTTGAGAGAAAGTTGGGTAAGAAATTGAACCTCCCCGCAGCAGAACTGCCAGGTATCAGAGGAATGGGAACATAATTATTCCCCCTCACCCTGCTCTCTCCCACAAGGGGCGAGGGAATGTGGCTGCCCCGAAGCAGAGCTTCGAGGAATCTATTGATTGAATTCATAAATACACATGGTTTGTACCTGCCTTTATAATCCTAACAAAATTCCAAAAATCCCGTCATGCCGGTGAAAACCGGTATCCAGAAGTTAATGAACTACCCGAAGCAGAGCTTCGAGGAATCTATTGATTGAGTTTACTGGATTTCGGCTTTTGCCGGTAGAGCGAAGCAGGCAGTAACTCCGTGCAGACAGGACAATACAGAAAAGAGTGATCAGGGTGCTTTTGCAAAGGTCTCAAAATATGTTTCACAGGAATAGCTTCAACTTTTTTAGAAACCATCAAAAGATATGTACTATAAAATTGACAAGCGCT
Source organism: Pseudomonadota bacterium (assembly GCA_026388255.1). Lineage (NCBI taxonomy): Bacteria > Pseudomonadati > Pseudomonadota > Pseudomonadota bacterium. The sequence continues at coordinate 19,720 of JAPLKC010000080.1, forward strand.
GTTATTGTGCTACTATTAAAAAATGGGATTTTACAGGGTTCAAATACAAAAGTTCATAAAAACATATTTCGCTGAAGGCATACAGACAACATTGCTCAGAAGGAGGTGCGAAAAGCAACAATATCTTAGGAGGTGTAACAATGGCGGATGAAACACAATTGTTGGACGAGTTGGAAAAAGGCCCCTGGCCGAGTTATGTAAAAGAAATCAAGCGCATGGCAAAAAAGAATGCAGCAGCCAAAGACCTGCTCGGCATTCAGGAACTATCATACGAAGAAAGGGTTACCCATTGGAAACATGGCGGGATAGTGGGTGTCACCGGCTATGGAAGTGGCGTTATAGGGAGATACAGCGACGTACCGGAAAAGTTCCCTAATGCGGCAGCCTTCCATACCATGCGCATAAACCATCCTGCCGGCTGGTTTTATACAACAAAAAGCCTGCGGAAAATATGTGACATCTGGGAAAAACATGGGAGCGGAATGACAAATTTTCATGGTTCCACAGGAGATATTATTCTCCTCGGCACCACTACGGAACATTTACAACCCTGCTTTGATACGTTGATTGAAGCCGGTTTCGATCTTGGCGGCTCAGGTTCAGCACTCCGTACTATTGCCGGTTGCGTCGGCAAGGCACGATGTGAGTGGTCCAATATCGATACCCTCGACCTTGTCTACGATCTTACCATGGAATTCCAGGATGAGATTCACAGACCGAGATGGCCCTATAAATTCAAGATCAAGGCTTCCGGATGCCCTAATGACTGTGTTGCTGCAATTGCACGGGCAGATTTTACCATTATTGGTACATGGAGAGACAGCCTGCGCATTGACCAGAACGCTGTAAAGGTATACGCAGATAATGGATTTGATGTAAGAGGACTTATTGTTGATAAATGCCCATCGGAAGCCCTTATGTGGGATGCGGAAACAAAAGAACTGAAGCTTAACGCAGAGGATTGTGTCAGGTGCATGCACTGTATCAATAAGATGCCAAAAGCAATCAGGCCGGGGCTTGATACGGGTGCGACAATACTGATCGGCGGAAAAGCGCCCATCATAAAGGGGGCGTACCTTTCCTGGGTATTAGTGCCATTCATGAAACTTGAGCCTCCCTATGATGAGATGAAAGACCTGCTCCGTAAAATTTGGGACTGGTGGGACGAGCACGGAAAGACCAGGGAAAGGCTTGCGGAACTCATCGAAAGGAAGGGGCTTAAAACATTTCTGAACGACCTCGGTATAAAACCTGTGCCGCAGATGGTGTATAAGCCCAGGGCCAACCCGTACGTGTATTTTTAATAAGGAGGGATCACATGGGAAGAACAGACATTGGACCACCCGATTTTCGGGAGATGCTGCCGGATGTTATAAAGATGAATTACGGAAAATGGAAATACCATGAAACGCCCCGTCCCGGTGTCCTCAGGCACGTGTCGGAAACCGGCGATGAGATGTTCACGGTAAGGGTAGGATCACCGAGGCTGGTTAGTATAGACTTTATCCGCGATATCTGCAACATAGCGGATAAATACTGCGACGGCCATTTGAGATTCACGAGCCGCTCCAACATCGAGTTTCTTACAGATACCAGGGAAAAAACGGACGGGGTTATCGAAGAGGCTGCGAAGCTCGGCCTTCCTGTCGGCGGTACCGGCGCCTGTATCTCGAATATTATCCACACCCAGGGATGGATACACTGCCACAGCGCTGCAACAGATGCTTCAGGCCTTGTGAAGAGCGTTATGGACGAGCTTTATGAATATTTTACCAGTATGAAACTGCCGGCATTTCTGAGGATTGCCGTTGCGTGCTGCATTAACATGTGCGGGGCTGTACACTGTTCAGACCTGGCAATTGTGGGAATCCACAGAAAGCCCCCGAAGGTCGACAATGAAAAGGTGCTGGCGCAATGCGAGATCCCGACAACTATACAATCCTGTCCGACAGGGGCAATACGCCGTCATGCAGACCCGAATATAAAAAGCGTCACGGTACGGGAAGACCTCTGCATGTACTGCGCAAATTGCTTTACCGTATGCCCTGCTATGCCTCTGGCCGATGCAGATGGCGACGGCGTGGCAATATATGCCGGTGGCAAGGTATCAAACGCCAGAAAACCGCCCATGTTTTCACGGATGATTGTTCCCTATCTGCCGAATAACCCGCCCCGCTGGCCCGAGGTTGTAGATGTGATAAAGAAGGTGGTGGAGATATATGCAAGTGGCGCAAAGAAGTACGAGAGGATGGGCGAGTGGATTGAGAGAATAGGATGGGAAAAATTCTTCAAATTGACTGAGATACCCTTTACAGAACAACACATAGATGACTTTACTCATGCAGTGGAAACTTACAGGACAACAACACAGTTCAAATGGTAAGAGAAAGGAGGTAGTCGTTTTGGCAGACGTGATAGACAGTGAATTAAAACAAAAGGTAATTGATTACCTGAAAACAGTAAGCAAGGCAAAAAACAGGGATGTGGCGCGTGAGATAGGGATTGACAAACACCTTGTGGATAAAGCAATCACAGAATTGAGTAAGGAAGGCAAAATAGAATATATATACCTTGGTGCATCGTTCATAAAACTCAAAGACGAAGAGGCGGGGGCTTAATGGCAAAACCCGGTACGCAGGAGACTTTTGAGTGAAAGATAAGTTATTACCCAGGTTTATGGTGGCTGCGCCTTCAGGCCGTTCCGGCAAGACTGTTATAAGCATAGGTCTTGCAAGCGTATTGACAAAACAGGGCTATACAGTACAGCCTTTTAAGAAAGGTCCTGATTATATTGATCCATCATGGTTGTCTGCCGCATCCGGCAATATGTGCCGCAACCTTGATGCCTTTCTTATGAAGAAAAACGTATTGCTGAAAAGCTTTGAACAGGCATCAGCCGATGCCAATATCGCCCTTATTGAAGGAAATATGGGATTATATGACGGTATTGACAGGAATGGAAACGGCAGTTCTGCCTATCTGGCAAGGCTGCTTCAAGTGCCCATTCTGCTCGTAATTGATACTGCCCGTATGACCAGAAGCGTAGCGGCATTGATTATGGGCTATCAGAGCTTTGAGCCCGACACCAGGATAGCGGGCATTATCCTCAACAACGTGTCGGGGTCAAGGCATGCAGGGAAACTCATCGATGCAGTTGAACAATACTGTAAAATACCGGTTTTGGGGACTATTCCGAGAGACATTGGCCTGAATATTTCAGAGAGACATCTGGGTCTTATACCCTTTCATGAAAATGCATCCAGCGCTTCAGCAATAGAATACATCTCGCGGAAAGCAGAAAAACACCTTGATATTGCCGGCATCCTGAAAATTGCGGCAGGCACAGGGGAAGGCTATCTCAATCATGGAAGGCAAAGTAAAGGCGTAAGCCCAGGGCCTTACGGGGTATGGGCGGCCTCTGAATCCCCTGTCCGGATCGGGGTGTTTCTTGACCGGGTTTTCAGCTTCTATTATCCGGAAAATCTTGAAGCCCTGACAAAGGGCGGAGCCAGGCTTGTCTTCATTGACTCCTTAAGAGACAGTACCCTGCCGGGAATTGACGCCCTTTACATCGGAGGAGGTTTCCCGGAATTCTACCTTGAGGAACTGGCGGCTAACAACGCTTTAATGGCAGAGATCGCACTCTCCATAGAAAGAGGGCTCCCTGTTTACGCAGAGTGCGCCGGTCTCATGTATCTGTGCAAAGGGATTCGTTCAAACAACAGACTTTATCCTATGGCCGGCCTTATCCCTTCCGTAATAGAGATATGCAAAAAACCTCAGGGACACGGTTATGTTGAAATTGAAGTCGTACAGGAAAACCAGTTTTTTCCGGTGGGAAAGGTTTTGCGCGGCCATGAGTTCCACCATTCAATGCTGACCGATACAGATGCGCTTGAATGCGCCTTTCATGTAAGAAGAGGCACCGGGATAGACGGCCTTAAGGATGGCATTATATATAAAAACCTCTTCGCGTCGTATACCCATCTCCATGCCCTTGGTACACCGGAATGGGCAGGTGCTTTTGTATCTTCCGCATTGCAATATAAGAATCGTACCCGGAATAGACATCCTGCCACAAACATCGGGGCATATATGTCAGAGACGGAAAAACCTTCGCGGCAAGCCGCAGGTTATTGGACCCAACAAGAATAGAACAGGAGGAATTATATGGCAAAGATTACGCTTGGCGGAGTAGAAGTCGAGACCGATGAAGATGGTTTTATCCAGGAACCGGACAAATGGAACGAGGATATAGCACAGGACATCGCAAAGATAGAGAATGCATATCCAATGACCGAGGAGCATTGGAAGGTTGTCAATTACCTGAGAGATTACTTCATAAAATATGAGATTGCCCCGCCTGTACGGATGCTGGTAAAGCAGACAGGCATAGATTTGAAGAAGATATATCAGCTTTTTCCGGGTGGACCGGCAAAGGGGGCATGCAAGATAGCAGGGCTTCCAAAACCCACAGGATGCGTGTGATTGAATATCTTCTTGGCCACCCTTACGTACTTTGCCTATATTTTCATCATTGGCATGTATACCATCAAGGCCGTGAAATATATCAGGATGCCTACACATCTCCGTTGGGAGCTATACCCTGTAGTGCATGAAGAACAATATCGTTATACCGGCTCATGTTTCGAGCACACGGATCGGCAAAAAGATATCCGCCGGAAGCATACATTGCGGCGCGTGCTGTTCCTGTTAAAAGAATACTTCACCCTCAGTGAATATTATAAAAGACATGCAAGTTATTGGTTTTTTTTGTACCTCTGGCACATCGGTTTCATGTTAATCATTACATTCCATATATTTTGTTTTTTTGGCGCAGTCTCTATGCTCTCCGGCATGACAATATCTCCCAATTCTTCAAATATTCCCGGCATTGTTTTCTACTACGCAATATTGTTCACCGGAGTTATAAGCTTCATTACCGGCACTTTGGGGAGCACGGGCTTATTCGTTAAAAGGATTATTGATAAAAACCTCAGTCTTTATGCCTCCCCTCTCAATTACTTTTCTTATGCCTTCACCCTAGTCATTTTTTTAAGCGGTATATATGCCTGGTTTTTTGTTGACCCCATGTTGTCCGAATACCGGGAATTCTGGAAGGGACTTATTACTTTGAATTTTATCAATGTGAAGCCGGGCGCAGCAGTGCATATCGTGCTTTTTAACCTGTTTTTGATATACCTCCCTTTTACCCGATCCATGCATTATATTACACGGTTCTTTGCCTTTTTCTTAATCAGATGGGATGATGAGCCAAACGTGCGGGGCAGCGTACTTGAGAAAAAACTGCAAGAACTTTTTGATCAAAAGATAACATGGTCGGCGCCACACATCGAATCCGGCAAGACATGGAAGGAAGCAACAAAACAATGAAGATAGAGGATATCGGCAAGCAAAGCAACCGGATGGTCAATATAAGTCCCGAAGACCTAATGCCCCTGCCCTACCCTTACAATAAACCAGATGATGAACCACCTTTCAAAGAACTCACGGGAGAGCAAAAGGACCGGTATGACACATCGCTTGACGGATTCCTCGCAATAGGCATACCGAAGCCGACAACCAAAGAGGAAGAGGATGCACTTGTCAAAAAATTCCTTTCAGGTCTTGAAAAACTCCTTTCAAAAGAAAATAACTGGACTTTCCTCCAGCCGCTTTTTCATTCCCTTGAATACTGTGTGAAATGCCAGATATGCAACGATTCCTGCCCGGCCTATATTGCAAGCGGGAAGAAGGAGATATACAGGCCTACCTATCGTCCGGAGGTACTAAGGCGGATTATAGAAAAATACATCAAAAAGAAGGGTAAATTCTTATCCTTCATAACAGGCAGCGATATTGAACTGAACTGGACACTTTTATCAAGGTTGGCTGAGCTTGCTTACAGATGTACCCTGTGCAGGAAATGCGCACAGGTATGCCCCCTCGGCGTGGATAACGGACTGATAAGCCGTGAGATCAGAAAGCTCTTCAGTCAGGAACTCGGTATTGCCCCAAGGGAGCTTCATGAACTCGGCACAATCCAGCAATTAAAAACCGGTTCTTCTACCGGCATCACCCCGAAGGCATTAAGCAATCTAATCAGTTTTATGGAAGACGAAATTGAAGAAATAGCCGGAAAGAGGATAAAAATCCCGGTTGATAAAAAAGGGGCGGAAATACTTCTTTTGCATAATGCAGGTGAGTTCATTGCATGGCCTGAAAATACAGAGGCATTTGCAATCATTTTTGATGCAGCGGGCATTGACTGGACACTCTCCAGTGAGGTCATGGGATATGATGCAGTCAATTACGGCGTCTGGTATGATGATATTCAGCTTGCACGTATTGCAATCCGACATGCTGAAGTTGCGAAAAGCCTGAAGGTTAAAAAGATTAATGTGGGGGAATGCGGCCATGCCCATAAGGCGATGATTGTAATTGCTGACAGGGTGCTGACAGGCGATCTCAACATCCCGAGGGAAAGCGCGCTGCCGCTCCTGGAAGAGATTGTGTGCAACGGAAAGTTAAGACTGGATCCGGCCAGGAATGATTTTCCCGTGACCCTTCATGACCCATGTAACATGGTAAGATTAATGGGGATTATGGAACCTCAGAGAAATATATTAAGGAAAATCTGCCCGCAGTTCAGGGAGATGGAGCCCCACGGTGTGGATAATTACTGTTGCGGGGGCGGAAGCGGATTTGCCATCATGCAGTCCATGAATTTCCCTGACTGGCGCAGTGCAGTCTCAGGCCGGATGAAGCTGAAACAGATTTTAGAGACATTTCAAGATGTTATTTCACCGGACGATAAAAAATATGTATGTGCCCCTTGCTCAAACTGCAAAGGACAGATACGAGAACTGTTCAACTATTATGATGTCAACGGGAAATGCGGCATTTTCTACGGCGGTCTGGTTGAATTAATAGTCAATGCCATGACTGATATCGAAAAACCGTTTATTGAATGGGCATGGCATTAAAGCATTAACATTCTGGAAGTCAGGCTGCACGGTTTCTGCCAGTAAGCCAAACATCCTTTCTGAAACAAACAAAGACTGAGTTTTCTATATCGTAGTTGCTTTCAAATGGTAACAAACGATAAACACAAATAAAGACCTTTGCTTAATTCAAGGTTATTTTTTGCATAATTGTTACTGTTTTTTTGTTACTTATTATTAGAAAATGATGCTATTATAATTAAAGTTCAAATATCTCCTTAAAAGGAGTGTTATATGAAGAAAAATCGCCTGAGTTTAACTATATTCTTTATTGTAACTCTAAGTGTATTTATGGTTTTCATGCACTCCCAAGCAAATGCACAGGGAAAATCCCAATCAAAAGCAGAAAACATATTTGTGGACTTAATATTGACTAGACCGTTGGGAATTGTAGCTTGCGCCTTTGGTACAGCCGGCACCATAATATCCTTGCCTTTTTTGGCTTTTAATCCAGACTTGGCGGCTCCGGTTGTGGACAATATGCTGACAAAACCGGGTGATTACACATTTATCAGACCCGTTGGGAATCTGGATAACAACTGGGACCGTAAATATATCAAAGTGCCCAATCCCATCATTCCTGAAAAGGAATAAACCCCTTAATACTCTTTTTTTAGTGTTTGATCTCACGTTATTTACTGTGCAGAGTTGTCCCTCTGCTGTTTTTACTTCAGTCCCAGCGAGTCTTTATGGATAATATTACTACATAAAGGGCATAAAAAAGGGGATGTTGAGACGTTATTTTTTTTCATTGCGATACGGCCCATACAGCGTACATTTCTTTCTATAATACTCGATCAAAGTTAAAAAGCCATATACTTGATAAATAGGTGAACGTGTTACATATAGGTATTTGTGATCAAAGAGCTCAACAGCAATTTTCTCCACCATCACAGTAAAAACTCCCCCGCTCTCCATCACTGGAAAAACGGGAGTTCTATATCAAATCCTGTCTCTGCTTGCACAGCATCAACAAGACCAAGGTCTATTTTGCACCAAGCTGCCCATTAGATTTTAAAATATCCTGCTCCTCTCCCTTTTCTCTTATCGGAAGTGGGGCGCCCCCATCTTTATATATGAGAAGCAGGACATGGAGCAAGCGGGGCCGATTCATTTCTCCTGCATGGATCAACGGCTGTCTCGGTAGAAGCAACACACCAAAATAAAGAAGCCCCTTTCTTTGGCCATCGGGATTTCTGCCGTATTAATTTAGTTTTCCCCATTTTTATATGATTATCTTTGATGAACTCGTAAAAAGTCGTATTTCTGTCGTTTTGTCATTCCCACGAAAGTGGGAATCCAGTGATTTCGATGTGTTCTGGACTCCAGTTTTCACGGGAGTGACGGTTTTTTGACTTTTTACGAGTGTATCATCTTTACAAAGGGAAACAACTTTTTCAGGATACACCGGACAGAAACTGAAATTGGGTATTCATACCAACCACACGGCAAACGATTGGGAATAAAGAACTATTGAATCCCTGCATAACTTTATGCCTCTTATGGGCTACAGTGTAGTTCAATAAGAGGTAACCACATATGGCTACAAACTCAGTTGTCCGTGTGCGTATCGATAAGCATATTAAAGCCCAAGCCAAAGCGGTGCTTGCTTCTATCGGGCTTATCGTTTCTGATGCTTTCCGTATGATGATGATTCGCATTGCGAACGAAAAGACCTTGCCTTTTGACCCCCTCGATCCCAATGACAAAATCATTGAAGCCATGAAGGCCGCCCGTCGCGGCGAGCTTGTTACGGCCGGAACCCCTGATCGCCTGTTCGAGAAACTCAATGCGGGAGATTAGGTATGCCACACGCTTTAAGCGTGATTATAAGCGGGAAAAATCAGGGCGGCACAGTAAAATCATTGATGCCTTCTTGATGGAAGTTGTAAATTTGCTTGCCCCTGCCCCGCACCAACGTTGATCATCCGCTTCTTGGTGAATGGGCCGATCTAATCCTGATTTACCGCAAACCCGACGATGAGCATCTTGATTTGGTCCGTCCCGGTTCGCACAGCCAGCTTGGTTTGTGATGTTTCATGTCCGACAGGCCTGACTTTTTTGTGTTGACTTTAATCGAATACTAAACAATATTAATGCATGGATATGCTCATCCTCATTGACTCTGAAGACAACATCGCTGGTTATGATGAAAAAGAAAAATGCCATCTTATACCCACAAAGCTTCATCGCGCATTTTCCATATTTATTATCAATTCAAAAGGCGAAATGCTCATCCATAAAAGAAGCGGATTAAAGGATACATGGCCCGGATTCTGGACAAATTCTTGCTGCTCCCATCCAAGAAAGGGGGAAGACCTGGAGAATGCTACGCAAAGAAGGCTCATGGAAGAGATGGGGTTTATATGCCCACTGAAATATCTTTTTAAATTCCAGTATAAATTGGATTACGACAAAAAATATGGAGAAAATGAAGTTGATCACGTTTTTATCGGTTTTTATGATGGCCCATTAAAACCGGACAAAGATGAGATAGAGGAATGGAAATTCATCGGCATAGACTCATTGCTGGAAGATGTGGATAATCATCCTGCAAACTATACCCCATGGTTTATGAAAGCGCTTCCTGAAGTAATTAAGTCATATCCGATAAAGCATTAAAGATAAAAATGGTTATCGAAGAACTTCTATCAAGCAAAAAAAATCATATCATCAAAAGATGTTTAAGCCTGATTATGGAAACTTATCCGCCTGGATCATCAGGGGTTTTTGAAAATTCTGAGGACAGGTTTCAAAATCCTGTAGGTTTCACAATTCGTAATGAAATGGAGCATGTCTACAACGAACTTGCTGGAAAAATGGATATGAACAGGCTCAACAATGCCCTGGAAAATATTATCAAAATCAGGGCTGTTCAGGACTTCGCACCATCTGAGGCAATATCATTTGTTTTCCTTTTAAAAAAGGCGATAATGGAAGAAATAACAAAGGACGGATTTGAAGGGACAAGCAGCATGAAACCGGGGGGCGGAAACAAAGAGACGGAAACCCTGGAGGGGTTGCTTCAATTAGAAGAAAGAATAGACAGGATTGCCCTTCTATCTTTCGATATTTACATGAAATGCCGGGAAAAGGTTCACGAAATAAGACTGAAAGAGATAAAACGCACAATACGCTAATATTATAGGGTATTTATATGGTTGAAAATAATTCAACACTCAATGCTCAAAACTCAAAACTGGTTCTCGGTCTTGTCGGTTCACCCAGGAGACTGGGAAACTGCGAGGTATTTATAAAGGAAATTTCAAACCAATTGAACGTCAATCACAGGCTTAAGCTTATCAGACTGCCGGCACTCAATATTCTGCCCTGCAATGCCTGTTATGGATGTATTATGGACAAGCCGTGCCCCAATGAAGACGATATGGCGTTCCTTTTATCACAGATAGTTGAAGCTGACGCAATAATTATGGCTTCACCCATATATTACCTCGGTGCGCACAGCATCTTCAAAAGGATACTGGACCGGGGCTTCCTTTTCTTTACCGTGCTTGAAAAAACATACGGCAAACCATGCATACTGATAAATACTTACGGGATTGAGGGGCGTATAGGCGCTGCCCCACACGCCCTTATGACGTTTGCAGCCTTCCTTGGACTGGACATCAAGGCAAGTATAAACATCAGGGCAGCCCTGCCGGGAGAGATTCTGATGTCGGAGGAAGGAAGACAAAAAGCGGGAATGCTTGCGGAAGTTCTTTCTTCAGATAAAAGAATGAAAAATGAAGACGGCTGCCCCTTCTGCGGCTGTGAGATTGTGAGGATGGAACAGGGAAAATTCATCTGCGCCCTCTGCCATGGTTACTTTGTTATAGATAATCAAGGTAAGACAATAAAAATAAAAGACGGCGGTGTTCTCGGGACAGTGGAACACATGCTCAAGCACAAAGAATGGCTTCGAGGTATGAAGGACAGATTTCTCCAGAATAAAAAAGAAATTGTCAAGACGATTGCCGGTTATAAGGATATCGGGGAGTGGATCAAGTAGCAAATGACCATTTTTACCGGATACAGTTCTTGACATTGACTTTTGTTCATTGTTGTGATAAAAAAACAAGATGTGGTGGGTGTAGCTCAACGGTTAGAGCATCAGGCTGTGGTCCTGGGGGTTGAGGGTTCGAGACCCTTCATCCACCCCAATAATCTCCTATAAAATTCATATTTTCTTGTGTACCACCTTGTAAAATTAACAAGGATTATTCTTAATAGGGGATTGAGATTTTTTGTATAAAGTCTTCAGGAATTTATGGTACATTTTCCCGGAAAAAATGCAAATAAATCACCAAAACTACTACCAATAGCGGATATAACAATGATATTACTTATACGGCATGGAGAAACAACAGGCAATCGTAAAGATGTGATCCTCGGTCAAAAAGATTACCCCCTTACGGAAAAAGGGATAAATTCATCAGAAAGGCTTGCCGGACTTGTATCACAATACAATAACGGGATTATCCTTACTTCACCGCTTGGGCGCGCGCAGGCTACCGCAACCATCTTTTCAAATAGAACAGGCTGGCCGATATTTATAGTTGAGGGGATGATAGAACTCTCATGCGGTGAATGGGAAGGCATGTCACGCAAAGATGTTGCCCCTGAGAGGCTTTTTCTACGCACCACATGGACCGACACACCGCCTGGAGGCGAATGCTACAAGGAAGCCGAAACCCGTGTAGGCTCGGTCATTAATGCAATAAGGGAGATCAAAGAATACGAGACATTCGCCGTTATCGGTCATGCATCCGTCAACAGGGTCTTTCTTAAGCTCTGGCTTGGGTTTGAACCTTCACAGGCCATGACCGTGGGACAGCATCATGAAACCATCTATTTGCTTGGCAATAATGGTAAAACTGATTGGATTAACATTCGAGGGGAACGCGGCGTTGAACATTTCGACGGCAATATGCTCCCCCCGTGAAAAAGTACAATAACCGCATGGGCGAACCAGTGAACTTTTGCCTAACTCATCCTTGCGAGGACATCATCAAGAGAACCCCGGAATGGGCCCGGAGTCTCCATCTTTATTGAGGCAAGGGCTACGGCAAATCTTAACGATTCATGTACATCGTGATCTATTCTCCAGGCCAGATAGGCTCCCATCGTTGTATCACCGCGACCGGTTCTGCCGTGAGCGCTTTTGTTTGAATATTTTTCAAAATATGTTTGTCCCCTGTAACGGACAAACACACCGTCCGAGCGGGTTATCATCGTCTCAGCGCTTCCCCAGCCTTCAACTATAGCGGCTGCCTCATGCAGATCATCTGTCCCCGTCAGTATTTCTGCTTCAACAACATCGAGCTTGACTGCATCGACAAGGCTTGTCATTTCTTTCTTTACAGGTGCATCTTTGAAATGGATCACCCCTGTTGTCCTATCGACCTGGCGCACGATATTCTGCATATCCATTGACAGTCGAGGTGTACGACTCCTCAACTGTCGTATGAATTCCAGAGTAAATTCCTGGTCGGTCAAGGCGCCAAGGTGCATCAGCCGGGATTCTATTGAAGGCATCTGTTCAATCTCAAAGAATCCCGCGTTTTTGGTCTGATAAATCAGCCTTTCGTCCATATTATCGGTCTGGTGGACAACACGCATATGCGTGGTCTCAGGAGTATTCAGGAGAAAAACGTCTACACCTGCCGCCTTCAATTGTGTCAGTATATACTCATCCTGTCCGGACATTTTCGTGATTACGGCGATTTTCTTTTTCGTCGGCGCTGCTGCAAGGGCTCCGAAGAATGGCGCGCCCCCGGGTACTCCGGAAGAAGACCCCTCTGCGGCTTCAATGTCATCGATTGTTACATGGCCAACAAACACCAGATCGTAGTTGTTCATTTCAGATTTTACCTCCTGAGACAATTCAGTATTCTTCAACATGTTCTATCAGAATATCTTTTTTTACATTTTTACACAGGCTCAGCAATTTTGCAAGCCGGCACTGCAATCTTTCCCTAAAACAAACAAATGACCTTATAAACAAAGCTATAAAATCGTTTGCTTATAACAAACCGACTCTGATATGATTAAAAAAGGTAAAAATGTTGCATTGCCGGTGATATACGGTTTCAAATTAAGGAGGTAGGCCATGGAGAGCAAGATTGCAGATACCCTTAAGCTCAAGTTTAACCCGGTAGCGATTATATGGACCGATGAAAAACCTGAAAAGGCAATTCAGTTCAAAAAAGGGAAGGTTTCCTGTGTAATGTATCTTTTTTCCGCTGCTGCAAAAGGCAAGACTGCCGTTGTAGATAGTGAGACCTTTGGTTGTTTCGGGGGTGGTACAGGCCTTGGTTTTTCAAACCAGTATGTCAATTTTCCGGGCGGTCTTGAATGCTTTTACCATTTCCTTTCAACAGGAAACGAAAAATTCGAGAAAGGGAAAGGGGTTGCAAGGGAGATTGGAAAGTTTTTAAAAAAAGAGTTTCTGGAAGACTTCCTCCAGGGAGAACGTTATCAGAAATCGCCGGAGTTGGTAAAGAAATTCGTTGACCTCCTCCCTATGATGCAAATCCCCAAAAAATACGTGTTGTTTAAGCCCCTCAAGGACGTTGATCCTGCCAAGGAAGAGCCTGTTACCGTTGTGTTCACGGCAAATCCGGATCAGCTCTCCGCCCTTGTTGTGCTTGCAAATTTTAACAGGGAAAGCAACGAGAGTGTCATAGTCCCCTTTGGCGCCGGTTGTCAGGTCATAGGCATATACCCTTACAGGGAGGCAAAGTCTGAGAACCCGAGGGCGGTAATCGGACTTATTGATATCTCAACACGGAAAAATCTCAAAAGGATGGGAAGAGACCTCTTTACCTTTGCCATGCCCCTCAAGATGTTTGAAGAGATGGAAGAGAGCGTGGAAGACAGCTTTTTGCAGAGGACTACCTGGAAATCCCTTACAGAAATTTAAAAACTTTGAACACCAACCAGTAAGAAAGAGCTAAGGACAGGACGATAATAAAGAATGATTTCATGAGGTTTATAGCGCGCGACGGCTGTCTTTTTATGTATGCATCGGGGAAAAGGCTTATGACAAGGATGAAGATAAGAAAAAAAGAGAAGGGGTTAAAACACGCTGCATCCCATATATCGCCCTGAATTATCGAGAGGAGTGAGTGCGTCATACCGCAGCCGGGGCAGGGAATACCCGTTATCAGTCTGAACGGGCAGGCAGCAAACCCCAGGATACTGATAATTTTCCCGGCTGGGACAATTGAGGCGTAGTGAAAGAAAAGGAGGGCGACCAAGCCTGACAGAGCCAGGAATGAGATGTTCCTTGGTATCAAGTATGGTTTCATTTTTTCCCGAAAAGCCTGTTGATCTCATCCTGCTGAACCGCATCGGCTACTATGTTTAATCCGAAAATAGCAAGAACAACACTCAATATATGGAGATTGTTCGAAATTGGCCTACCGAGCCTCTTTTGCACTTCCATGATTGACTGTGCAAGAATATACTCATAATAAATATGATAAATACCGCAAGTAATAATGGTTAAGAGAAACCATTTCCAGAAATTGTATTTCGCCTCTTCAAGGAGATAGTTTACAGCCCTCATCTCCCGTGCCTGCCAGAAAAGGTAGTAGATGCCGCATGTTATGATCGACAGGATGATATCTTTTACAATACTTGATGAATATTGCTCTGCCGCTGCCTGAAAATCTAAACGGTTTTCCATGTGAAATCCTCCTGTTTTTTTATTTCTACACCTGACATAATAAGGTTACGTTCCCTTCAGTTTTTTGTCAATCATATTGGGGGATACCCTCTCCTGTTAAAAGATAACAGCGAAGAAAGGATGTATACGAGCTATGCCTGCATTCTTGAAAACAAATAAGCCCCGATCACCATAATCACTGTTGCGATCACCATAAGAACGGTGAAATCGGTAACCATCCCGAAGTGCGCTCCATTTATCAAGACCCCTCGAAGGCCGTCTACGCCATAAGAAAGAGGGTTGATGGAGGAGATAACTGCCACTGTTTTCGGCAGGCTTTGCATGGGGAATAACGCCCCGGAGAGAAAGAAGATGGGCATAATCAGGAAACTCATGATCAGTTGAAAACCTTGCGTATCGTCGATAAGTGAGGCAATGGCCGTTCCAAGGGCTGTAAATATTATGGCTATCAATCCCATATATACGAGGGCAAGAGGCAGCAGGACGAGGTCTGTCGGTCTAAAACCGAAGATGAGAGACATAAAGAATACGATTACCCCTTGAATGACTGCAACGGTAGCACTACCGAGGGTTTTTCCGATCATGATATGGAGCCTTGATACAGGTGCAACCAGGATTTCTTTCAAAAACCCGAATTGTCTGTCCCACAGCACCTCAATACCCGAGAACGTTGCGGTAAAAAGGATACTCATGGCAATGATGCCCGGCGCAAGAAATTGGATATAATTTCCTCCTCCTGCCTTGGCATATATCGGTCCGAAGCCGAATCCAAGGGCAACAAGAAAAAGGAGGGGTTGCCCGAGAGATCCTATAATCCTCGTTTTTGAACGGAAATACCGCTTTAGCTGTCTTATCCAGAGCACGTAGATTGCATTCATCGGCCGTGCCCTCTGAAAAACTTCATATGCCTTCTCATTCTATCCATGTCGCTCGATTCTTCTTCCCGGATATCACGGCCTGTAAGGGCGATGAAGGCATCTTCGAGGGAAGCGGTATTTGTGTTTTTCTTTAACTCATCGAGCGTTCCCTGGACGACAATCCGGCCGTGGTCTATAATGGCTATACGCTGGGCTACCCGTTCCGCTTCCTCCATATAATGGGTGGTAAAAAAGACAGTTACCCCTTTTGCCCGGTTCAGTTCCCTGATATAATTCCAGATAAGGTTTCTTGTCTGCGGGTCGAGGCCAAGGGTGGGCTCGTCAAGGAATAAAATGTTCGGGTGATGGAGAAGACCCCTTGCAATCTCAAGCCTCCTTTTCATACCTCCTGAAAAACGTTTTACAAAGTCATCCTTCCGGTCCCACAGCTCGACAATGTTGAGGAGTTCTTTTATTCTCTGCCTTCTTGTGTCTTTCGATACCTTATAGAGTATGCCGTGGTATTCCATATTCTCATATGCGGTGAGATCTTCATCAAGACTCGGGTCCTGAAAAACAATGCCAAAGGTCTGGCGAACCTTATGGGGCGATGCAATAGGATTGTGCCCGTTCATGGAAATTTCCCCGCCTGTCGGGCGAAGCAGTGTGGTGAGCATCTTGATTGTGGTAGATTTGCCTGCACCGTTCGGACCAAGAAAGGCAAATATCTCCCCGGATTTCACGGTAAAAGAGATATTGTTAACTGCAAAAAACCCGTCGAAGGCCTTTGACAGATTGCTCACGGATATAATATCGTTATTATCTGTTTTCATGTTGGTTCCTCTGCCCATATGTTTTAATACGTTTTACCGGATTTTCACAACGGGAAAATACAATTAATATAAATTTGGTGGACTTGCAAAAAGATTGCAAAACTGCCCTGTTCTTGCCGATCCGGTTAAATCAATGTGTCAGCAACAGCATGGTTTTTTGAAAATGATTGTACTTACAGGTAGTTCCCTGGCTGTATGTTTTCATATATGTGCATTTTTTTCTTTACTTTTTCGATAATAATGTACATTATTTATCTTCACAAAAAAATATTGCCCGAACATGAACCGAGAGGGAGAAGACACTGGTAGGTAAACTGAAAAGGTATATTTTGCCCTGGTTTACGCCTAAAACGCTGTTGAAGGCCCTGTTTTTTGGCACAGGTGCACTGCTTATCATGGTCTTTGAAATACATCTACCCATTTCCGGAACAAGGCTCGTTACTGATCCGAGGGAGATACTGGTTACTCTGGGTGCTGCATTCACAGGACCCATCGGGGGCATCATTATTGGCATCATGTCCGGATTAATACAGCCGGTAACGGCCTTTTCCCCTGTTTCTATGTTCTACCATGCTCTCGGCGGCTTTTTTATAGGGATCTGCTACAGGCCCTTATACCGTCTCACGACTATGCCACGTCTTCTTGGGTGGTGGGTATTGCTTGTAACATTTTATTATTTTGCCTTAATAATACCCTTCTCCGTTATTG
Organism: Pseudomonadota bacterium; assembly: GCA_026388255.1. Taxonomy (NCBI): domain Bacteria; kingdom Pseudomonadati; phylum Pseudomonadota; species Pseudomonadota bacterium. Next base: position 36,812 of record JAPLKC010000080.1, read on the forward strand.
GAACATCATTCAACCCTGAACTTTTGCAACAGATGTTCGGAACCTATACAGGTTTTACAGACCTGTACATAAGGGTCCTTGCACCTTCCGTCATCCCGGAATGGATAGCTACCATTATTATTACAATAGTGGTAATGGCATCTTTACCGGAGAAATTTCGCAGGCCTGCAGGCTATATTGAAAAAGACCCTTTAAGAAGCTCCCGGGGGACACTCTCGGCGAGACTTACCGCCTGGTTTTTTCTCCTTTCGATGATACCGTTGGGTGTAATGGCAGCCCTCATGAGTCATAAATCAACGCAAGGGGTACAGGCAATATGGAACGAGCGGTATTTGCTTCCTGTTGCAGGCAGTCTTTTGATAGTTGCACTGATTGCCGGTGTTGTAATCTGGGTTCTGGTTGAGCGCCCCTTAAGACAATTGACCCGTGCTGCCGAAAAGATGGGTCGGGGGGATTTCAATATTGAGTTGAAGCATGAATACCTTATCGATGAGCTTGGAACGCTCGGTGGTGTTTTTAATAATATGACACAACAACTCGGAGGCCTTGTTGCTGACCTTACACAGCAGGTTCAGGAACTTACAACAGCACAAAAGGCTTTGCGCCTGTCTGAAGAAAAATATCGGAATATATATGAAAATGCCGTTTTGGGAATTTTCCGCAGCACTCCCAAGGGCCGGTTTATTGATGTGAACCCTGCGCTGGCAAAAATCCACGGATATGCATCCCCCGAGGAAATGATGATGGAAATCAAAAATATCGGCCAGCAGCTTTACGAAAACCCTGAAGACCTTAAACGATATATCAATTTACTGGAAAAACAGGATGTTGTAAGGGGCTTTAAGGCGCATCTTTTTCGTAAGGATAAAAGCATAGCATGGATCTCAATGGATGTGAGAGCTTATCGAAATGAAAATGACAGGATACTTTACTATGAAGGCATTGTGCAGGATATAACCGAACGGGAAAAGGCAGAAAAAGACCTCTATAATGAGAAGCAAAGGTCTCTCACCTTGTCGGAGAATGCCCCTTTCGGTATGGTCATGATCGATAAGATCGGAAATTATACCTATATCAATCCAAAATATCAGGAATTATTCGGTTATAGCCTGAATGAAATCCCCGATGGACGGACATGGTTCCGGAAGACATTACCTGATCCTCAAGACAGGCATAAAGTTATTTCATTATGGACAGAGGATTTTAAAGATGCAAAAACAGGAGAAAATATCACGAGGGACTTTGCTGTTACCTGTAAGGACGGGACCGAAAAGATCATCAATTTCAAGTCTTCCCTGTTAGCCACAGGAGAAATATTGATAAGTTGTGAAGATATTACGGAGAGCAAATTATCAGAAGAAAGGCTTATTGAATATCAGCAATTTTTGGGGGCCATGCTTTCGGCATCACCAGTTGCGGTCTGCAGAGTAAGGGATAGAAAGCTTGTATGGGCAAGCGATTCCCTGTCCCGTTTAACGGGATATTCTTTAGATGAGCTGCTCAATGTAAGTACCAGACTGCTATACGACAGTGATGAAGCATATGAAGAGGAAGGGAAAACACTCTACGAGAAAGGCTGGTATGAAACATGGCATGTTGTAAAGAAGGATGGCACAAAAATCAATGCCTTTATCCGTCTTGTACCAATGGACAGCCGCTCTTTTATCATGACTTTTTCGGATATAACGGATATAAAAGAGATGCAGGAAGAGAAAGAAAAGTTGCAGCAACAATTAAACCATGCCCAGAAGATGGAAGCTATCGGTACTCTTGCAGGGGGTATCGCCCATGACTTCAACAATATTCTCACCGCATTAATAGGTTATGGAAGCCTCCTGCAAATGCGAATGGACAAGGACAGCCCGCTGCGAAGGTATGTTGAGCAGATACTTTCCACATCCAAGAAGGCGTCCGGCCTTACACAGAGCCTCCTCGCCTTCAGCAGAAAACAGCCTGCGAAACTTAGCCCCATAAAGTTAAACAATATTATCCGGGGAACGGAGAAACTCCTTGAAAGACTCCTTACCGAAGACATCGAATTACAGATTCGCCTGGCCCAACAGGATATGACTATTATGGCAGACGTGACACAGATAGACCAGATCTTATTCAATCTTGCCACTAATGCACGGGATGCCATGCCTAACGGGGGTGTATTAAGCATAGAAACAAAGAGTATTTTTTTTACCAGTGAATTTAAAAAAATACATGGTTATGGCCAGCCTGGCATGTATGCCCTTTTTTCTGTATCTGATACAGGCATCGGCATGGATGAATCGACAAAAGAAAAAATATTCGATCCTTTTTTTACTACAAAAGAGATAGGCAAGGGAACGGGGCTGGGTCTCTCCACTGTCTATGGCATTGTAAAACAGCATGACGGATGTGTAGACGTGTATAGCGAGCCTGGCGCAGGAACAGTTTTCAGGATATATTTTCCCGTTATAAAAACAATGGCGGATGAAGCAGAACCTGTTACCGTTTGTTTTAGAAAGGGAACTGAAACTATCCTTGTCGCTGAGGACAACACAGAGGTAAGGGTTTTAATTAAAGATTTTCTTCAAGAATATGGGTACAATATCATAGAGGCAGTAGACGGAAAGGACGCAATAGATAAATTCAAGGAGCATAAAGGGGTTAATCATAACGGGATTGATCTTATTATCATAGACTCTGTCATGCCGAAGAAAAACGGCAGGGAAGCCTATGATGAAATACGAAAGCTTAGCCCGGACATAAGGGTGCTTTTTACCAGTGGTTATACCAGAGATATTGTGCTTGACAAAGGTATTGAGGAGAAAGAATTCGATTTTATTTCAAAACCTCTGTCTCCTGATGAGCTGTTGCAAAAGGTGGAAGAAATCCTCGAACGTCCATCCGTTATAAAGTAAATTTATGAAAATCGGTCTGGCTATATATAATTTTGACCCCAAGAAAGGCGGGGCAGAGAGGTATGCCTATGACCTTGCTACACGGTTAGTGCAGCGGGGACACGAGATATGCGTATTCTGCGGACAGGGGATGAAAACGGAAGGTATAAAACTTATAAGACTCAATGCAATGCCTTTCCCCAGATGGCTCAGAACACTCTCCTTTGCGCTTAAACACAGAGCGCATATGAGGACTTCCCCCCCGGATGTCATGCTGGGCTTCGGGAATACCTTTGAGGCCGACGTATACCAGAGCCACGGCGGGGTGCAGCGTATCTGGATGGAAAGGGAGATTGCAAGCTATGAAGACCCTAAAGAACGCAGTTATAAGGCATTCCTTCTTAGGAACAGCATCAACCAGCGGATACAGGAATGGATTGCAGAATACCCTATCAGGACAAAACGTTGTTCGAGGATTATAGCTATATCCGATATGCTGAAAACCCATATTGCAGGCCATTTCAGTATCAAGCCGGACAGCATTGATGTCGTTTATAACGGGGTAGACACACAACAATTCGCTCCAGCAAGCTCCCGGGCTGACGGGCCGCTCAGGATACTTTTTTCCGCCGGTAATTTCAGGCTCAAAGGGCTTTTGCCTCTTCTACTTGCCGCAGGCGAGGTCTCAAAAGAAAGAAGGGATTTTCGGGTGCGCATCATGGGCAGAGGAAGAAGGGAAAGGTACGAACAGGTTATCAGGGCATTGAGTATCGGAGATTGTGTAACTTTTCTCGGGGAGCAGGCTTATCCTGAAACCGTCTATAGGGACGCTCAAATCCTTGCACATCCCACATTCTATGACGCCTGCTCGCTCACAACCATGGAGGCAATGGCGTCAGGGCTACCTGTCATTACAACACGATGGAACGGTGCATCTTCCCTGATATCGGAACAGGAAGGCTATGTGATCGATGAACCCTTCGATATTGTCGGCATGGTTACAGCCATAAAGGCGCTCTTCAACCAGGATTTCAGAGATAGCATGGGGAAGAACGCACGCATAAAGCTTGAGTCATACACAATGGACCAAAACGCCGCAGCGATGGAGAAAATACTGCTTGAGGCCAGATAGGTTTATCACATAAAACGTGTGAAGGCAGGACATGATAATCATCTAAGCAACCCGGCCAATTAAAGTAAAAAATTGGCAGAACTTCAGAAAAATAAAAAGGTTTTGCAAACTATAAATCTTTATCTTGACTTATACATATGGGAAAATGATATGTAATAATCGTGCATGTTTTATATTAAATAATCAGTACTGTAAAATATTCCGAGAAAGGAGTTGTCATGAAAACAATAAAGATTATGCCTTGTCTTGATATGAAGAACGGAAGGGTTGTAAAGGGAGTCCATTTTGTAGACATAAAAGATGCCGGCGATCCTGTGGAAAACGCCGCATTTTATGAAAAAGAGGGCGCTGACGAGCTTGCCATGCTCGATATTGCAGCAACTCTTGAGAACCGCAAAACCCGTCTCGACTGGGTAAACCAGGTGTCGTCGGTAATAACCATTCCGTTGACCGTAGGAGGCGGGATAGGCAGCCTTGAAGACATTGAGCTTATCTTAAAGGCAGGGGCATCGAAGGTGTCTATTAACAGCGCTGCCGTTGAAAATCCTGAGCTTATAAGAGAAGCAGCGAAAAAGTTCGGCTCAAAAATGATCACCGTTGCCATTGATGCGAGAAGGAATAAGACAATGCCGTCAGGTTTTGAGCTTGTCATCTCCGGCGGAACTAAACCTGTGGGTAAGGACGCGATCCAGTGGGCGAAACAATGCGAGGAATTGGGCGCAGGGGTTGTCCTGCCGACAAGCATGGACGGCGACGGAACCCTTGCAGGATACGACCTTGAATTTACAAAGGCCGTAGCGGATGTTGTGACTGTTCCTGTAGTTGCTTCAGGTGGAGCCGGGGCATTGGAACACTTTTACGAAGGCGCAACAAAAGGCGGCGCCGAGGTATTGCTTGCCGCGTCTGTTTTCCACTTTAGAACATTCAGCATCCGGCAGGTAAAGGAATATCTGAAGAGCAAGGGGTTGGCAGTAATACTGTAGTACTTAATTTGTTGCCGTATTAACGAGGAGAATACAGTGCTTACAGATGAGCAACTTAATAAATACGCAGACGTACTTCTCTGGGGGTTGAAAACCGCACGGAAGGGCAAATTCAAAAAGGGCGATGTGATCCTTATTCAGTATGACCATCCGGCCCTCAGGCTTGCAGAAATACTATACGGGAAAATACTCGATATGGGGATGAATCCGGTTCAGCGGATGATCGGAACATATGTAATTGAGCAGGCATTCTATCAAAAGGGAAGCGACAAACAACTTGTTTTTATGGCGCCCGGTGATAAAGAGCTGTATGAAAACCTCCACGGAAGGATTTTTCTGCGTGCCCCTGAGTCGCTCACGCACCTCAGGGATATTGATCCTGCGAGAATCGGCAAGGTCCTTGTATCGAGAAAACCGCTCAGGGAAATCCTCGACAGGCGGGAGGAACAAGGAATGCATGGATGGACGCTGTGTACCTTTCCCACAGACGAACTTGCAAGGCAGGCAAATACAACGCCTGAAAAATACACATCTCAGATTTTAAAAGCATGTTATCTCGATAACGACAACCCGATTCGTTCATGGGAGTCTATTTATGAAGATGTTACAGACATAAAAAAGTGGCTTAACAATCTGAAGGTCAAATATTTCCATATAGAATCAAAAAATATAGATCTGAAGATAACACCCGGGGAACAAAGGCGATGGAAAGGCATTTCAGGGCATAATATTCCGAGTTATGAGGTCTTTCTCTCCCCTGACTGGAGGGGCACCGAAGGGGTGTATTATGCCAATCTGCCTTCCTTCAGAAGCGGCAACTATGTGGAGGAGGTACGGCTTTTCTTTGAAAAAGGCTCTGTAAAGAAGGTTGAGGCAAAAACCGGCGAAGATTTTGCCGTAAAACAGATTGCCATGGATAAAGGGGCGTCGAAGGTCGGCGAATTTTCTCTCACAGACAAACGGTTTTCACGAATCGACCGTTTCATGGCCGACACCCTATTTGATGAGAATTTTGGTGGGGAATACGGCAATTCACATATTGCCGTCGGTGCCTCGTATACCGATACATACGAAGGAAATCCTGCAGATATGACGAAGGAAATGAAGAAAAAGCTTGGCTTTAACGATTCCGCACTTCACTGGGACCTCGTGAACACAGAAAACAAAACAGTAACGGCACATCTGGTCTCAGGGAAAAAGCTGGTAATATATGAGAAGGGCATGTTCAGATATTGATATACAGAAACGCTCCAGGGCAAATAACTCCCTGCAGTATACTACAGGGAGTTATTTGCTTATATGACCTTCACCAGGTAATAGATTCTTTTTAAGATTTCCCCAAAAATCGTACTTAATCCGGCATCCGATTTCCACCAGTTGTCTTTTCTCAGACTCTCTTCAAAAGGTTTACAATAAACTGCGACACCTTTTTGTTTACCTGCTTTAGTATAGGCATCGCAGCTTCTCCGGCTGTGATGCCAGGGTGAAACGAGGATCATTGAACGATGGCCCTGCGCTGTAACGGCTTCAATAACAGTAACAGCCGTATTCCATGTAACGGGATCTCTTTTCAAAACAGGGATCATTTTTATCTTTCCGAAATCATACCCTTCGCTCTTGAAAAAAAGAGACAGGATTTCATGATAGTATGGTTGGGGTACTGTGTCGGATAAGGTGTTTGAACTTGAAAAAGGGTACTCTGTGAGAAAGATGAACTTGCCCATGCCCCCTGAAAGCAATTGCATGGATGCTCTGATGCTCGCCATTGAAGGGTATTGCCAGTTCTCGATAACTATTACCTCGGCCGGCGCTGTTGTGTCATTTGCTGAAATAAATGAAGTCGCATAATCCAGCAAGAGATTACGGCTTCCATATACAAGGAAGATTAATAACAGGCCTACAAGGAGTTTCCCGAGCCATGTGGTTTTCAGAACAGTTTTTTGTTGTAAAAAGTAACGGCGTGTTTCCATTATAGTTTATACCCGAATTTCCGGAGAAGTTCCCTGCGCGCCTTCTTGTCTTCCTCGTCCTCTATGCCCTTGGGTTTTGAGCCGTCGATAACGCCCATGATGCCCCGGCCATGATCTTCCTCTGCGACTACGACCTGCAAAGGGTTTGCCGTTGCGCATATGATATGACATACTTCCTGGCAAGCCTTTATAGCATTGAGGACATTGATGGGAAAACCATCCTTCAGAAAAATCACAAATGTGTGTCCGCAGGATAGGGAAAAAGATGTTTCGTAAGCCAGTTTCATAAGTGTTTCCTCATTGCCTTCATACCGCACAAGGCACGGCCCGCTTGCCTCTGAAAAGGCGATCCCGAACTTAAGAGACGGCGCAGACCCGATAAGGATTTCATACATGTCCTCCACGGTCTTTACAAAATGCGATTGGCCAATGATGATGTTCATCCCTTCAGGGATATCGATTTTAACGGTCTTTAATTCCATAACTTAACCTCCTTTTACACAGGCCACCAAAGCCTTCGTTTATAAATTCATTGTTTTGCTTGGAAATAACTATATATATCTTTCTGTTTTTCATTGCTGAAACGGCTTATCTTTTTCAAAGTCCGGTACAAAAAGCGGTGCGCTTTCGAGCTTCTGGATAAAGACGTTTTTAAAGCCTTCCTTTACCAACAGGTCTGTCAGCTTTTCGTATTCTTCATATCTTATCTTCCTGTTTATTACAGGATATTCACCGGCTTTATGCACAGGGTAATACTGCGCCATGAGACTTATAAAAGTATCTGTTCCAAGATTATCCCGTATCCACCCGATAATCTTCTCCGTGCCTGCAAGGCCTCCAGGAAGGACAAGATGCCTTATCAGCATCCCTTTTATTGCAATGCCGTTTTTTGTCGTCAAGTCCCCGACCTGTCTTTTCATCTCAAGGATCGCTGCTGCGGCATATTCAGGGTAGCTTTTATCGACGGGCACATCGGATAGTTTATTTGCAATCCCTGCGCTCCAGTATTTGAAGTCAGGAAGGTATATGTCTATAAGACCATCAAGTATTTTCAATGTTTCTACATTCTCATAAGCGTTCGTATTATAGACAAAAGGAATTTTAATGCCTTTTTCCTTCGCATGTTTTATGGCTGCAACAATAAAGGGAACGTAAGGGGTCGGACTGACAAGATTAATATTGTGACAACCCTGTTTTTCAAGCAGGATGAATATATTGGCAAGCTCTTCAATAGTATAAGATTCGCCTGTCCTGTAATGACTTATCTGATAATTCTGGCAGAACATACACCTTAGGTTGCAGGAGGAAAAAAAGATTGTGCCCGAACCGTTCGTACCGGAGATAGGCGGTTCTTCACCGTAATGCAGCCCGTAATGGGCGATGATGATCTCGTTTGCTATGCCACAGTATCCCTTTTCACCCCTGAGCCTTGCTGCCCTGCATCTTCGCGGGCAGAGTTCACACTTCTCAATAAGGGACAATACCAATTCATCTTCAATCATATAACTTTGTTGAATTCGTCGTCACACTCCGCTATTTTCGGAATACCCGCTTGCGGGTGTTGCCCGGGTACCCTCCGGGCGCTATCTATGAATCCGAATTGGTATGCGCCGCCTTCCACGAACATTATCTTGGCCTATCACCCCATCTTCAGGCTTGCTTCAAGATAATATTCAAGAGTCTTTTTCAAAGCAGTATCAAGGTCAACTTTGGGTTCCCAGCCGATAAGCGTCCTTGCCTTTTTGATTGAAGGCATCCTGAAGTCAATATCCTGGTAACCTTCACCGTAGTAATCCTTGGAAAATGTCTCAACAATTTCAGAATGTTTTGTAATGTTTTTTGTTGAAGGATGATTTACAAACAGCTCTTTCAGTTTATAGGCAAGGTCTTTGATCGTGGCTTCGTTGTTCGGATTTCCGATATTAAATATTTCACCGTTAAATTTCCCGTCTTTGTTTTCAATGATTTTCATAAGACAATCTATGCCGTCGTCTATATATGTGAAGCACCTGCGCTGCATGCCGCCATCTACAAGCTTAATGGGTTCGCCAAGAAAAAGGTTGCTTATAAACTGGGTAACAACCCTTGAACTTCCCTCTTTCTCAGAGTCAGTGATAAGTTCATCAAGCTTTGGTCCTATCCAATTGAAGGGCCGAAACAGGGTAAACTTCAGACCATGCTGGAATCCGTATGCCCATATAACCCTGTCAAGGAGTTGTTTGGATGAGCTGTAAATCCACCGCTGCATCCTTATAGGGCCAAGCATAAGGACACTTTCATCTTCGTTGAATTCCTTGTCCGTACACATGCCGTATACTTCTGATGTGGATGGAAAAAGAAGTTTTTTTCCGTACTTAACGCATAATCTCACGACATTCAGATTCTCCTCAAAATCAAGACGAAAGACCTTGAGGGGATCTTTTACGTATGTTGCAGGCGTTGCTATTGCAACAAGGGGCAGAACTATATCGCATTTCTTTACATGGTATTCTATCCATTCCTTGTTGATTGATATATCGCCTTCCACAAAATGGAAGCGTTTGTCCCCAAGGCAGGTATCGAGCTTATCGTCTCTTATATCCATTCCGTATACTTCCCAATCTTTTTCTTTAAGTATCTGCGACGCAAGGCTGTTGCCGATAAATCCGTTCACGCCAAGTATCAGTATCTTCAAAGGCTACCTCCAAGAATTTTATTTTCCAGATCATGTTCACGGATGAACTGTTCGCTGTCCATTTCTCCTTCTCCTTCCATCTGCACCCTCAGTAATTTCAAGATACCATTGCCGGTATTGACCATAAGAGGTCTTTCAGAGATGATTTTGCCTGGTTGTGCATGCCCCTCCTGTGTTGCCTCCGGATGCGCTTTCCATATGTAGAGCTTTTTGCCGTCGAGGTATGTAAATGCACCGGGATAGGGGTGTGTTACGGCGCGCGTAAGATTATAGATGGATAGAGAGTCTTTATCCCACAAAATCATACCATCTTCCGGTCTCCTCCCGCCGAAATAAGAAGATGGGCCAACCTGCGGGATGCTTTTAAAGGTTCCGTCCCTGAACTGCGGCAGGACTTCTCTCATGAGCAACCTTGCCGCATCCGCCATCTTTTTAAATACCGTGTATGCAGTATCGTCGAACGTTATATCACATGCCCTCTGTGCTACCATATCTCCGGCATCCGGCTTTTCCAGCATATGATGGAGGGTAACACCGGTTTCCCTCTCCCCTGCTATCAGCACCCAGTTCACAGGACATCTTCCCCTGAATTTGGGAAGCAATGACCCATGGAGGTTAAAAGCCCCGACTTTCGGGATATCGAGGATATCTTTGCGTATCATGTTTCTGTAGTAAAAGGAAAAGATAATGTCCGGTGAGAGAGATTTTATAAGTTCAACCCATGCATTGTCTTTCAGTGTCTCGGGTGTATATACGGGGATATTATTTCCCTCTGCTATAGCTGCCGGTTTTCTGAACCATATTTCCTCTTCCTGTGCATCCTTGTGGGTAAAGAGGCAGAGAATTTCGGCGCCGAATTTCACGAGTTCTTCAAGGCATACATAGCCTATCTCGTGGTATCCGAATACCACAACCTTCATAATAACTCGCTTTTGATGATAAACCTTGGCCTTCTTCTGACCTCCTGGTAAATCCTTCCGATATACTCTCCTATGATGCCCATAGCAAATATCTGGATCCCTATGAAAAAGAATAATATCCCGAAAAGTGTGAATGTGCCCTCCACTTCAGGGCCTACAATGAATCTTCTCGCAATGAGGAATAGGGCGAAGGCAAGCCCCAGAAACGCTATGATAACCCCGAGTACGCCTATAAATTGAATCGGCAGCAATGAAAAGCTTGTCATAAGGTCAAAATTCAAGCGAAGAAGCCGGAAAAGACTGTACTTTGTCGTTCCTTTTTTCCTTTCCTCATGTTCGACTTCTATTTCAACAATTTTTTTGGCAAATGTATTTGCGAGGGCAGGTATGAAGCTTGATGATTCCGGACACATGTTAATATTGTCAATAATGCTGCGCTGGTATGCCCTTAACATACATCCATAATCCCTCAGTTTAACTCCGACAAGCTTTGAAGTAATCTTGTTTACGATAATTGATGCAAGCCTTCTGAAAAGCGAATCCTTCCGTTGTTTTCTGTATGTGCCGACAACTTCGTAGCCTTCCTCGACCTTTTGGACAAGTTTCGGAATCTCCTCGGGTGGATTCTGTAAATCCGCATCAATTGTGACAATAATATCGCCTTTTGCATAGCCGAAACCCGCAAAAATGGCCATGTGCTGACCATAGTTTCTGTTGAACTCGATAACTTTAACGGCAGGACAGCGGTCATGGAACTCTTCCAAAATATTCTGTGTGCCGTCGATGCTCCCATCGTTGGTGTAGATAATTTCATAAGGTTTCTTGATGCTGTCGAGTGTTTTTTGCAGTCTCTCCTGCAACTCATGAAGGGATTCCTCCTCGTTTAAAACAGGTATCAGCACAGAGATATAGGGCTTATCTTCCATCTTTCCTCACATAAATCGTATAGTGTTCTTTTTCGTAATGAGCCTTCCGTACCGGCAAAAATAACAAATTCAGGTCTTTATCCATATGTTGCGATTGTTCGTCTTCAACTATGAGAAGTATATCATTTTTTTTGTCTTTTAGCTCGTCTAAGTTCTTGAATATCTGAATGGGTTTGCCTATGTAGAATATTATCCCTGCGGAAGAAAAACCGTATGTATGGATGTCTTTGCCTTCTTTCAGATTGCCTATTCTGTCAGTTATCAGTCTCGGAGATTTAAAGTTTTTATCCATCACAGGCATGTATAAGTTGTGATAAAAATAACCGGTAAACACAAAATAAAAGAATAGTACAGAAAGGGTCAGGGTATGTGATTTTTTCTTTACAGCATAGAAGAAGGCGCCACCTGTGAGAATAAGTACGGTTATATAAAAATAAAGGGTAACGGACTCTTGCTTAAAAACATTTACCACAGGGGAGTTCAGGAGATTGAGTACAAAAATGGCAGCAAGGGGTATAATTAATAGAAGAAAGGCAAAAGACCTGACCAAAATATTTGTTATCGGGTTTTCCAGAAGCCATGGCCACTTATCCTTTATATAGATACCACATAACAATGCACATGCAGGATAACAGGACAGTAGGTATATGGCTCTCTTGCTCGTTGAAAACTCGAAAAAGAGAAAGATAACAATAAACCATATAAGGGGAAACCAGATTTTTCTTTTAAAGGCATGGTAGACTGCAAAGGGGAGCAGGATACTCCAGGGGAGAAAATTAAAAAACAGCTTATGAAAATAATAGTATAAGGTTTCTATATGATCGAAGGCGTTTGTGTAACGCGTTACATTCTGCCTCAAAATAAATTCCTTTATATACTCCTGACCTGCAAGAAAAAACCATATTGAAGAGAGTGCGGCAGATATTATGCACCCTGCTATAAGAGGAAGCATGAATCTTTTCAACTCCTTCCTGCTGATCAGGTAAAAAAAGGTTACCAGGGCGGGCAGTACAAGCCCTGCAGGCCCTTTTGTGAGTATCCCCAGGGCGGCAGGGATAAAGGACAGCATGAAATAAAGCCTCTTTCCTTTAGAAATATAGATATAATTAAGAAATACGGTAAGCCCGATAAGACATGCAAAGGTCATATCCATCACAGATTCGCGTGCATTGGAGAGAAACTGGTAATTTGTAGCAAGGATAAAGGCGGAAAGAAACCCTGTCAGCGGATTTACCAGAGAGCAGCCAAGATAATATGTAATAATCACAAGTAATGTAGCCGACAATGCAGCCGGCAGTCTTGATGAGAATTCACTGACTGTGCCCTTGAGTTTTGATGCAGCAATAATCATCCATGGATATAAAGGCGGTTTTTCAAGATACGGTTTTCCGTTTAAATAAGGATGTATATAATCTTTTCTATCCATCATCTCTTTTGCCATGATCGCCTGTCTCGGTTCATCGGGATCCCAGAGCGCAACCCCACCGAGGTTCTGAATAAATAAGACATAACATGTGAGAATAATGACTATTACTTTCATAAATAGAAAATTGTAAGTTTTATACACTTCAGGTTAAAGCCTATAACATGCAATAAGAAAGTCTGTAAATATATTTCAAACAATCGTCGGGTAATCAGATTTTATATTCTAATATTTGACATTTTTCAATAATTTTTTTCAATAATTCTTTGCTTTGTCAAATAATTGTTGTCAATTTTGTCAATCATTTCAACATAGTGCAAATTCATCACAAACTCTCTGTTTCTTTAAAAAGGGTATTTTCTAACGGTTTTCTAACGGAATTTCTAACGGCCATAAAATGTATTCTCCAATTTTGCAACCTGCGACTTGGAAAAATCTGCATCATTAAAGAGGTGTCCATATAGGTCATAGGTGATCTTGATACTTGAATGTCCTAACTGTTGAGAAAGGTATTTTGGATTTTGTTCGCTTCTGATCCTAACACTGGCATTTGTGTGCCTTACACTGTGCCATTTAACCTTTGTTGCCTCTGCTTTTTGTAATGCCGGATTGAAATAACACTTAACGAAATTGCTATGGATTACAGGCTTTCCACGTTTTGAAGGAAAAACAAGATTTAGCTTATTAACAGGGCATTGCAGTTTCCACTTTTTCAATTCCAGTGCAAGAGAATTTGAAATATCAATTCTCCTTTTGCTCGTTTCTGTTTTGGGTTCGTAAAGTTTGCCTTTCCAAAGAGAATACCTTACATGGATCGTTCCGGTATTTAAATCTATATCATCCCATGTAAGCCCCCATAACTCATTAGCCCTAAGTCCTGTAAGGATCGCTGTTAAAACTGCAACATGATAATGAGGGTGCATTTTCTCTAAGAATTTGTATGCTTCATTGATGTCCAATATAGTCACTTCTTTCTTGGATATACGGGGGTTTTTTATAAACTCTCCCGGATTTCTATTAGTATATCCCCATTGATAAGCGTGTTTAAGCATCTCCTTTAAAATAACAACGTCTCGTTGTGTTGTAGAAGGTTCTACTTCATTTAACCTTTTAACTATAAAGGTTTGTATGTGTGCCCCTGTTATGTTCTGCAATAGAGCATTGCCAAAATGTTTTGTAAACCTCCCTACAACGTATTTATATTCTCCTTGTGCCGTTTCTTTGATATTGGTTGCAACATAACTGTCAATCCATATCTTTCCAAATTCTGCGAATGTTGTCTTTTTAATATCCCGGAATGTTCCGTTTTGTGCCGATGGTAAGTTTTCGTTTAGTACCCTTTCAGCATCTTTCCTTGTGTCACCGCCCTTTATCCATTTGCGCTTACTTCCAATGGCAATGACAGCATAATAAACACTTCCTTTTTTTACTATGCTTCCTCTCATGTCTCCTCCGTTTTCCTTTTCGTTTTTGGTGTAACCCTTTCACCTCCTTTGTCTTTATTCGAAAAAAACTCTCTCAAATCTTCCTCTGTGATCATCCAGTTCTTTCCCACTTTCTTTCCCTTGAGTTTCCCTGTGGTAAACCATGAACGAATGATCCGGGGATTCATTTCAAGTGCCTTTGCAATATCTTCAACATCATAAAGAGTAATACTGCCAATTGATTTTACCATATCGTTCACCTCAATAGTGTTATGATATGTATATATAATGTATTAAAAATGATATGTCAAGTATATTATATGAATATATGATATTTTGCAATATACATAATCGAATAATGATATTACATTGTTATGATATACTTCTAACGGCTTTCTAACCATTTCCATGTTGTTTCATCCACTGCAAGATTGCATTTTTCGAGAACCTCAAAGACTTGCCTGCTTTCATATAGGGAAAATCAAAAAGGCCATGTTGTGAGTTATTCACCCATTGATACACTTGCCCTTTGCTTTTATTCAAAATCCTTGCAACACCTTCCACTGAGATAAGTTCATCTTGTCTGGTGTCCTGTTGCCCGGACAGCATGGGTTTGATAAGTTCAGCAACCTTTTCTGCTATGGCCTGAATGTCTGAGGATTCAAGTTCAATCTTCATTCATTCGCCTTGCCATAAGAATGAGGGTACCCTGTGAGATAGGCATGGGGAGGGGGAGATTCCCCTCTTTTCCTATATAACTCATAATACCCCTTTAGAAGTGCGCAATATTTTCATAAAAACCATGTAATTATGCACTAAAATAGCCTTAAAATACTGTAAAAGTTGAACAAAAATGCAATTATTGAAAACTATCAAAGTTCTAATGATATTCATGATGTATATAACGATATAAGATAATAAAAGTAAAAAAAACTAAACTTAATATCCTATTTAGCTTAACCTTTCCCGTTAACAGTGAACAAAATTTGAAGCGTATCCCTTGGGGATATGTTGTCATAAATTATCCTTCCTTCTCATAACAATGATTTTCCTCTTAAAAAAGTTCATTAGGTTGACATTAAGGTAATCGGTCATGCCCCTTCCCTTATAATGCTCATAGCCTCTGTAGAAGCTTCACCAGAAGATAAAACGGGGGGTTCAACGGTCTTATATGGCATGAAATTGAAGAGGCTGCATTCAGGAATTTCACATGAGTAAATCCCGTCATTAAATCCGCCCATGCAGTCATAACATTTTGCTTTAATGGCTTGGTTCCGGGTCAATCTTTCACCTTTTAGGTGCCGGATAAGTTCGCCCCGGCCTTGCGCCCTTTTGCCAAATTGCTGAATAGTTTTTATGCTGTCCATATTAAGCCTCCTAAAATAAATTCCCCTGGTTTACCTTTTTGGGTATCAGTGGCAGTACTTCTTTCTTGTTAAATATTGCTTCAGCATATCTGGTATACTCATCCAGAATATCCCTCGTTTCATGCCTGTTCAAATTCCTTGCATATCCCCGGTCAATCGAAGCTTGTTCATTTTGTGTTCTGAACATCTCGCCCGGTTGAAGTATCTCGCCATTAACTTTTAGAGGTCGGATAACTTTCAATATTGCCATCTTTCGCCCTCTACTTCGGGAATGTCATCTTCTTCAATAATAAACCCGTCAATTGTCTCTGTCCTCTCTGTCTTTCTGTCCTCTGGACAATCGGACAATATACTACTATCAACAGTTTGCATCTTGTTTCTTTCGCTTATTGTCCTTTCTTCGGTGGACAAAGAGACAATACTTTCTCTCTGTTCGTTACTGTCTGGACAATTAGAAATATGGCCCTCTGTAGAACGTTGATATTCTTTAATTGTCTTGCTGTCCTTATATATATATGGAGGGACAATCGGACAATAACGAATTGCCCTGCCTTTTCCTTCATCCTTTTTTGCTTCCCAATATTTACCCGTCCCTTTGTTGAGTAGTTTTATTAATTTACCCTTTGAATGAATTCCTAACTTTGTTTTGACAAGTTCGAACACTTCACCCTGTTTTAATGGTTCCGGTGCTTCTTTGAGAAGTTCGTATATTTCTTCAAGTTCGTTAGTGTCCGGGTCTTCAGCAAGCATAAACCCTCGTTCATTGTTGAATTCAATAAAAATATGAAAAGGTTCATATCTTGTCTTGCTCTTTGTTCCAAAACGATAATAAGGGGTCTCGCTGTCTTCATCGTCTGTTTCTTCAAGAGTCCCTTTTCTCACTTTATGAAGGGAAAGGACATGATCTGCAAGGTCGAGGATTGCCGTTGATCCTTTATATGTCTGCTCATTACCTTTAGGTGTATGGTGCAGGAGAAGAATAGTAAAACCCATGTCCCTGAGTTCCTTTAATCTGGACATAACAAAAGCCATCTGCCTTGAATCGTTCTCGTCTTT
This sequence comes from Pseudomonadota bacterium, assembly GCA_026388255.1. NCBI lineage: Bacteria > Pseudomonadati > Pseudomonadota > Pseudomonadota bacterium. The sequence goes on from JAPLKC010000080.1 coordinate 53,557, forward strand.
TGTCTGTGAAGCTCTGAGGGTATCGTATATGATAAGACCAACGGGAAGTTTCTTGTATAAATCCCATTCCTGAGAGTCTATTTTTGGGGGTTTTACCTCATTTGTATTGTGCCAAAAGAGAACATCACCGGCCTGTAACTTCTTGACCCTTTCAACGAGGACAGGGAAAGAATTCTCAAAGTCAACAAAGACAACGGGTGATTGAACGGTACCTTGTCCCATAAACGGTATGCCCTTTGAAACAGCATCGGCAACAATAAGGGTCAACCATGTTTTTCCAATACCACCCCGGCCATGTAAAAGGATAATACTCTCTTTTGGAATCAGTTTATCAATTACCCATTCAACATGAATATCGAGGTTAAGCAATTCTGACCCTCTTTTGAGGACAGAATAAGGGTCAAAAACATCTTCTTTATTGTCCGGACATTGACCAACTTGACACTCTGTAAACCCTTGATAGTCCTTATTGTCCTTTTGTCCACTACTATATATAGGTAGACAATGAGACAAAGACATAAATTGAGCAAGGGAATCGGTTCCTGAAATTATCTTTCTTGCATCTTCCCATTTTTTCCCCTGACAAGAATTGTGAAAGCATTGATATAAAAGTTTCCCGTCCGGTAATTGAATTATGCTTGATTCGCCCTGTGTGTGATCAGGGTCAAATAGACATTCATCGAGGGCATATATGGTGCTTTTTCCATTCTGCTTAACTTTATATCTCATCCCGTAATGATTCAAATACGCTTCAACGTCCACTTTCCCGTTATTGGTCGGGGTTTGTGTCGTGGTATCTTTTTTGAATTTATCCCTTAATTGTTCAACCTGTTCATTCGTTATCATCGGCAACCCCCAAATCTTCAATGTATGATGTTCTATGCGGTCTCGCTTCTCTGTACTGATTCGCCGGTACTTCGTCACCTTTGCCAGTTCGGGTTCCATATAGCTTCCAAATTCTGGCAGGGTTAAAAACGGCGGTATCAATGCTCACCTTTGAAGTGCTGAATTGTTCATCAATATTTTCGAGTATAGACTTGATAAACTGCTTGTTCTGCTCGTTCGCTTCGAGGTCGGGTAGTTTGTAAAGTAAGTGATAGCCGTTTCCGGACATAGCTTTTACAGGGTTTGTAAAATTGAGGTTTTCGGCTATCCATACAATAACCCTCTCTCGCATTTCATAAGCCTGTTCAAGTTCACTATCACTTGAAGATATTCCCGCCGGTCTCACAGGGCCAAGGTCAATCGGTAACCATCTATAAGCAATGACATTAGGGTCACTTGTGCCCAGTATTCCCGGTTTCATTCTGTTAAATGCCCTTGCGAGTAAACGAGGGTCAATTACTTGAAGGGTAAAATAAATTCCTGTATGTTCACATTGTTCAAGGGTCTTTACCGCTTCACAGAATTTTGAATTGTCATCAAAATATCCTGATAGTGTGCCTTTATGATATTCACCGGCCATCCTTCCCTTAAGGTAAATAACCCGGATTTCAACAACTTCACCTTCATGGACAAAGACAGAAAAAGCGTGAGGATTATAGAGGGTAGGGTTATCTGTTGTAGTTTCCATTTCTTACTCCGTTATCGTTTACGTCTCCCCCGTCTCTGAGGGTAAGCATTTGCCCCCTTATCTTGCGTAGACACCCCACGAAGTCCAAAAGGTTAACCCTCGGATTTTCGTTATACTCGCCTAAAAACCTGTAGGTTTCCGGTGTTGAAGGAACAAGAAAAACAACCCTCGTTCCTCGTTTCTCAAATTCAACAGGAATATTGTTCAGGCTTAAATATGCGACTTCGTGAATTTCATAAAGCGGGATTTTTTGACTTGCCATTATCGTGCCTCCTTAGCAATTACCTTTATACTAAGGAGTATAACACACTGATATTATTAGTCAAACGTGAGAAATTAGAATTACTTAGAAAATTCTAAAAAATTATATTTGCTTCGAGGTTTTGTACTTTTGCCTTACAAGGTCAGGGTCGGGATCAGTATAAACATTGGGGTAAAAAATATTCAATATTGCCCCTGTTCTTATAAATGCTTTTCTTTCGGTATAGTCTATGCGTTTCAGTTCATTCACGATACCCACAACAGCCTCAGTCCACATACCATGAGACGATTGCTTCAAAGATATTTTTGAAGTTATCTTGCCTTTATTTTTACTATCATAAAAAGCCTTTCTCAGTTTTGGATTTTTTTCCAAATATTGCATTTTTTTAAATTCTTCAAACCATTCATCATCATTTACATATTCATAATTCTTTACGGGTAGAGCATCCAGATAAATAGTATTCAGTTCCTAGAATTCTTTAATAGCCTTCTGCATTTTAAGCAGTCCCGGATTGACTTCAGGATGCGAACCGGTAAAAAGGCCAGCTGAAAGCGGAGAAAGTTCGAGCAGTGTTCTCATGGCATTTGAAATAACTTTTCTTTTCTTTGTTTTTTCTGCTCTTTTCTTTTCGACTTTCTCAAAGTCAATTTCAAAATCATCTGTGCCTGTCTTTTCTTTCCATTTATCATATATCGAAAAAACAGCAGCAAGAATAACCCCAATTTCACACCCCTCTTTCCGCAGTTCAAAAAGAGTCTCGAATTCTTTGCTTTTCGGAAGTTCTATTTCATTGTTGAATGCTTTCTCAACAATATTTACGATGACTAACAAATAGTCTGGTATTTGCGTTTTCGTTTCCATTTTAATTTCCTTCAACGTGGTTCCCTGAAAGATTTAGTAGCAAGCGGCTGGAGAAAGTGCTTTTCGGCAGTTACCCTATCCCTGTATGCAAAAAAATTGTCAGAATTTCTTTTCAGAAGCCTTAGAACATCTTCCAAAAGATGGACCCCCACCATCATCATAGGTTGCGGTAATCTGTCCGGTATACCTATCAATTGCCATCCGAAGGTCGGATTGATTCCAATCTATTCGGCTTTCAGTAATATTTGCAGAAAAACCATTAACAGTTTTTTTTTTTATTTTCACGATAAACAACTTCTCGAAACCAAGTATAGAACATGTAAGCTTCAGTATGTTTTCTTTCTGATGGGCTTGCCGGTCTAAAATGTCTTGTGAATATTTATCTCCCAGTCTTGCCGCTACCTTATAGTCTTCAACTGCCTGAGCTTCTTTACCCAAAGCTATATATGCATCCCCACGACCTCTATACACAAAAGGGTCACCAGGGTTTATCTCGATAGCCTTGTTATAGTCCTCTATAGCTCGCTGGTGCTGACCAAGGATCCCGTATGTTGACCCCCGGAAGACGTAGGCCAAAGCATAATCAGGCTTGATACGGATAACCTTGTTGAAATCCTCAATTGTCCGCTGGTACTGACCGAGCATACTGTATGCTAACCCGCGGTTCTTGTGTGCATCAACATCATCCGGTTTCAGGCGTATAGCTTCATTGAAATCCGCGATTGCCTGCTGGTGATTACCCAACATGCTATATGCATAACCGCGGAAGAAGTATGATAAACCGAGAAAAGCGGAATCCTTAGGGAGCCCTTTATCTATAAGCTCTATATCTATAATTTTGCTATAGTCGTCAATAGCCTTTTGATAGTCACCGAGAGCAGAATAAGCATGGGCACGACCAGCATAGCAATGAATACGAGTACCATTAGTGGCGAGGAGAAGAAAACCTTCCGTGAATTCGGATACTATCTCAAGCGCTTTATCGTAGTCCTGAATTGCACGTTTATAGTCTTCTAAGGATGCATATGCATCTCCGCGACTTGAGTAATTGTGATAATTATTAGGATCCATAGCAAGAGCTTGATTATAATCTTGAATAGCCTGAATATTATTACCCAAATCAGCATATTCTTTGCCTCGTAAACTGTAATAGCTTGCTTCCTTTGGGTTTATTTTGATAGCTTTGTTGTAGTCCTCGATAGCTCGTTGATGATTTCCTAACTTTGAAAACGAGAATGCTCGGAAGTTATAGGCCTGGTCATTACCGGGTTCTTTCTTGATAATCTTGTCAAGCTTCTTTATTGCTTCGCTATACTTGCCTTGCGAGATAAAGGGTGATGTGACTTGTTCAAATAAATCGATCTTAGTGCCAGCGCGGACATAGACGGGAAACAACACTACAATAAGAAAATAAAGTACAGCCATGCAGGATATTTTGAAAATAGGTATTTTTTCCTTTTTCATTTCCATAATATATGCCCCTATACCTCAATTTTAGCAAAAATAAGGAATTAGTCAAACAAATAAACAAGATAGATGATTTAAACTGCTATACCAATGAGTTTACTTACACATTAAAAAGAAGGAACAGCAGAAACGGAGGAAAAAACAAGACCCCACCTATTTCTAAGCGGAGTCTTGTGTGTTGGTGCTAACATGCTTTCGAGCGCTAAATCCCCGTTAAAAACGTTTCAATTTCTTCTAACAGATTTCTAACGGAACAACATAAAACAGCCAAAAACAACTTGAAATACAAATATGCTCTTAATTCTGCGCACATTGAAATGATTGACGTTATTTCAGATCGCTTGAGACTGATAATGTAACTAACTAATATTTGACATTTTTCAATAATTTTTATACCATATCACTTTGCACTTTAATGAAAGAAGGCGAAACAAAAGAAGATATATACAAAAGAGCGAAAGACCAGCACACAATGCTCGACAGAAGGCTGCTGATGCTGCTCAGTTACCTTAAAGATGTTATGGAAAAAATAAAAGAAGAAATGAGTAAAGGGGAAACGTAATTGAAAAAGACCGGTTCACAAATATTGGTAGAATCCCTTAGGATTGAAGGAGTGGATAATATCTTCTGTTATCCTGGCGGCGCAACCCTGTATATTACCGATGAGCTTTACCACGCTTCTGACATAAAGCAAATTATCGTAAGGCACGAACAAGGAGCGGTCCATGCATCAGATGGCTATGCAAGGGCGTCAGGTAAGGTCGGTGTATCTCTTGTAACATCAGGTCCCGGCGCAACTAATACTGTCACCGGCATTGCTACCGCCTATATGGATTCGATTCCGCTCGTGATTTTTTCGTGTCAGGTCAACACGATGCTCATTGGAAACGATGCCTTCCAAGAGGCCGACATTATTGGGATTACAAGGCCCTGCACAAAGCATAGTTATCTGGTAAGAGATGTCAATGACCTTGCAAGGATTATTAAGGAGGCTTTTTACATCGCAAAATCGGGAAGGCCTGGACCGGTGCTTGTTGATATACCGAAAGATGTTTCTGCAAATATAACGGAATTCAAATACCCTGACAAGGTGGCAATCCGCAGCTATCAACCCACATACGTCGGACATATAGGCCAGATAAAAAAAGCAATAAAGCTTATAGCCTCTTCAAAACGTCCGGTCCTTTACACGGGCGGTGGCATTATTTCGTCCGGGGCATCTACCGAACTCCTGAAATTTGCTGAAAAACTTTCCATACCGGTAACAAATACCCTTATGGGACTTGGCGGTTTTCCCGGCAACAACCCCTTGTTTCTCGGTATGCTCGGCATGCACGGGACGTATGCAGCAAATATGGCTATAACGGATTCTGATTTGATAATCGCTATCGGTGCAAGATTTGACGACAGGGCAACGGGCAAGGTTGATGAGTTTGCTTCACATGCAAAGATTATCCATGTTGATATTGATCCGACTTCAATCAGTAAGAACATTAAGGTGGATATACCCATAGTAGGTGACTCAAGGCATGTGCTCAAAAAAATGCTGGACTTTATTGAGGAAGACAAGGAGGGTCTCAAAGATTACCCGGCAACCATTTCCGAATGGACCAAACAGATACAAAAATGGCAGAAAGGATATCCCCTCACTTATGTAAGGGACGGCTCACTGAAACCGCAATATGTCATTGAGAAGATATACGAACTTACAAAAGGCAAAGCAATAATCGCAACCGAAGTGGGACAGAACCAGATGTGGACAGCCCAGTTTTATAAATTTATTAAGCCGAGAAGCATTTTAACATCAGGCGGTCTTGGTACCATGGGTTATGGGTTTCCGGCAGGCATAGGAGCACAGGTAGCCTTTCCCGGGGCGCTCGTTATTGACATTGCAGGTGACGGAAGCATTCAAATGAATATTCAGGAACTTGCAACAGCAGTTCAGTTCAATCTGCCGGTTAAGGTTGTCATATTGAACAACAGATACCTCGGGATGGTAAGACAATGGCAGGAGCTTTTTTATGAGAAGAGATACGCCTGGACACAGATGGACCATGCCCCTGATTTTGTAAAGCTTGCAGAGGCTTACGGAGCAGCCGGATACAGGATAGAAAACGAGGACGAGGTGGAAACGGTTTTAAGGGAAGCCTTTAAAAACGGCAGACCGACATTGATTGATGTTCGGGTGAACCCGGATGAATGCGTCTACCCTATGGTACCTGCCGGCGCACCGTTAAGTGAGATGCTTCTCGTTTAGGAGGAAGGTTTTGAGACATACAATATCCGTACTTGTTGAAAATGAGTTTGGTGTACTTTCGAGAATTGCAGGTTTATTCAGTGGGCGGGGTTTTAATATTGAAAGCCTTTGCGTGGCTGAGACCCTAGACCCTACTATTTCTACCATGACCATTGTTACAAACGGGAACGATGCAATTCTTGAGCAGATATTAAAGCAGTTGAACAAATTGATCAATGTTATCAAGGTAATAGATTTTAAAGACTTGGATTATGTTTCCCGTGAGATGGTGCTTGTCAAGGTAAATGCCGATGAAAAGACAAGGGAAGAGCTATTAAGGATAGCAGAAATATTCAGAGGAAAGATCATCGATGTTTCCCTGAAGACATATACAATCATGATTACCGGGGATGAAGAAAAGCTGAAGGCATTTTTGAACCTTGTAAGACCGCTTGGCATTAAGGAACTTGTAAGAACAGGTCCGATTGCTATGATAAGAGGGGATAAGACTATAAAAGCAAGAGAAAAATACTCAAAAGGAGGAGAAGATGGCCAAAATGTATTATGATAAAGACGCAGACCTTGGGGTTTTAAAAGGCTCTAAAGTGGCGATTATCGGGTATGGAAGTCAGGGACATGCCCAGGCGCAGAACCTGAGGGACAGCGGTGTTGATGTTATTGTTGCAGAACTTGAGGGTACCCCGAACTATAAAATTGCAAAAAATCATGGTTTCAAGCCGGTAAGTGCAACACAAGCATCAAAAGAAGCAAATATCATCCAAATACTTGCCCAGGACAATCTCCAGGCAACACTGTATAAAGGTGAGATAGAAAAGAACATGAAAAAAGGGAAAACCCTTGTGTTTTCACATGGATTCAATATTCATTATAATCAGATTGTACCCCCGGCCGATGTTGATGTAATTATGGTAGCACCCAAGGGCCCGGGACATCTTGTAAGAAGGGAATTTGAGAGGGGCGCAGGCGTTCCTTCATTAATAGCGATTTATCAGGATGCTTCAGGGAAGGCAAAGAAAAAGGCCCTTGCATATGCAAAAGGCATCGGCGCAACAAGGGCCGGTGTTATCGAAACCACCTTTGCGGAAGAGACTGAGACAGACCTCTTCGGGGAGCAGGCAGTGCTCTGCGGTGGAGCATCAGAACTTGTGAAAGCAGGGTTTGATACCCTTGTGGAAGCCGGTTATCAGCCTGAGATTGCCTACTTCGAATGCCTCCATGAGCTGAAACTTATCGTGGACTTGATGTATGAAGGCGGCATATCCAACATGCGGTATTCTATCAGCGATACGGCGGAATACGGCGACATTACGAGGGGCAAAAGGATAATATCCGAGGAAACACGGGAAGAGATGAGAGTAATTCTTGACGAGATTCAGAGCGGGGATTTTGCCAGAGAATGGATTCTTGAAAATATGGCAGGAAGACCTGTATATAGCTCCCTGAAAAGGATCGAAAACGAACATCTTATAGAAAAGGTAGGAAAACAATTACGGTCAATGATGGGGTGGATCGGGAGAAAAGATTGAGGCAAATGCCTGTTGCGAGGGAGGGGTTGACTCTAATAGCCCTTTCCCTCGTTCTTACAATACTGTTTTTTCTGCTCGATTTTAAGATTCTTGCCTTTGCCGTATGCTTTTTCTTTTTGTTCTGTCTATTTTTTTTCAGAAATCCGAAAAGGCATCATTCAGTCAACCAAAACGAGTTGATTTCCCCTGCCGACGGGAAGGTTATGGAGGTCAGGGAAATAGAAGAAGGCGAATTTTTGGGGAGGGTCTCAAAAAGGGTCAGCATATTCATGTCCCTGGCCGATGTACATGTTAACAGGGCTCCCTGCGAAGGAAAAGTTGTGAAAATAGAGCACAGGAGGGGAGACTTTGCTCTTGCCTTTAAGAAGGACATAGACAAAGAGAATGAAAGAAACTATATCCTTATGGAACACGGGGATGAAAGGATTCTCCTTGTACAGGTAGCAGGCTTTCTTGCAAGGCGTATCACCTCTTATGTAAAGGAAGGGGATGTTGTGAAAAAAGGCGACCCTGTGGGCATTATTGCCTTTGGTTCACGGGTGGACATTTATGTTCCTAAAGGATATGATATTATGGTATCATCAGGAAATAAAGTTAAAGCCGGGATAACTGCTCTGGCTAAAAAACAGGGGTGTGCATGAGGCGAAGAAAAGGTAAAGGTAAAGGAATATACATATTGCCGAATCTTTTAACATCAGCAAGCCTTTTTGCAGGTTTTTATTCTATTGTTGCAACTATTGACAAAAAGTTCGCCTATGCTGCTATTGCCATATTTGTATCAAGCATTTTCGATATGCTGGACGGTCGCGTAGCCCGTATGACAGGCTCGAGCAGCCGTTTCGGCGTCGAATATGATTCTTTATCCGACCTGGTAGCCTTCGGAGTAGCCCCTGGGCTCCTCGTATATATATGGGCGCTTAAAGGTTACGGAAGATTTGGCTGGCTGGCTGCATTCCTCTATGTGGCATGCGGTGCATTGAGGCTTGCGCGATTCAACATACAATCCGACGGGATGCAGAAAAATCAGTTTCTGGGGCTACCCATACCTGCAGCGGCCACAACTATTGCAGGTTGCGTGCTTTTCAGTTCATGGCTGGGCCACTGGGGTATGGATCTAAAGACAATACTTATGCCTATTTTGATATACATTCTTGCATTCCTCATGGTAAGCGACGTCCGGTATGCAAGTTTCAAAGAGGTAGCATTTTTCAAGGGAAGGCCGTTCCGTTCCACTGTGGCTGCTATTTTGCTTCTTGTGGTAATATTTATAGAACCGGAAGTAACGCTTTTCGGACTAACGTTTATGTACCTTCTGTCGGGTCCGATATATACCCTTCTCAGGAGAAAGAAGATTATTCTTGAGAATGCTAATCACTCAAAAGATACGCTAATAGATCAAGGTGATCATCTATAAAACCGTCTGCCGCCATTTCGCTATTTTTATATGCGATAAATTTGACGCCTGAAGAAGCGGAAATTTTTTGATCAACCTCGGAGTCTCCGATATAAAGAACTCTCGCCTTGTCTACGTTTAATTCCCTCAATATTTTTTCGACAGACTCAGGGTCAGGTTTTGGTTTTACATCCAGCGCAGTAACCACCATATCAAAATAAGGCGTAAGATTGAATTGCACCATGATTTGTTTCATTGTTGTTGTCCTGTTTGTGCTGATAGCCCGCAGTATACCTCTCTCCTTCAATATAGTTAATGTCTCAATGAGATTGCACTCCATTTTTAGGTACATGAGAAACTCATTCAGGTCAATATCGTTCTTCCAGAAATTCAGGGCCTTCTTTTCCAATTCACCATCATTTTGGAAAAGAAGATGAATGGATTCAAAAACAGTATGGGTATGGCAGTATTGCAGTTCATCTTTTGAGAGCGGGGATCTCCCCATAGATATTGCTATATGGCTGTATAGTCTATCATTAGTTTCAAGGGAGTCAAAAAGCACCCCGTCACAGTCGTATATAACGCAATCAATTTGCCATTGGGCCTTCTTCGGGGCAATGTCGGGTATTAGGTTTTGGGTTTCGGGTTGGTTTGTTTTCATGCGCAAGAGTTTAATACTATTTGAGATAAAATCAAGCAAAAAGAGGCTGGGGGCTTGTAAGCCCCGATAGCCGCTGTTGATTTAAACGTCATCCTCCAACAAAATCCTTAATGGGCGTGGCAAGAATATGAAAAATTATAGTTTTTTAACTGCTCAATTATGTTACAATAATTTGCTGATAAAAATTCGGAGGTGAAAGAATGATAAGTGTTTCCATTCCTGGATGGGGTGACCTTGACATAGAATATCTTGTTATTGATTACAACGGGACCTGTGCTACTGACGGGAAGCTTAAAGAAGGTGTGAAAGAATTACTCGAAAAGGTTTCGAGATATATAAAAATATTTATAATAACGGCCGATTCTTACGAAAGTGTGGATAGCGAGATTAATATAATAGGATTTAAAGTCCTAAAGGTAAAAAAGGAAGGAAGCGGCATCGAAAAGGCAAGGATAATAAAAGAGCTCGGACCTGAGAAGGTGGTGGCTATTGGGAACGGGGCAAATGATGTGATGATGCTTAAAGAAGCATCGCTTGGAATCGGAGTTATCGGAGAAGAAGGTTGTTCAAAGGATATATTGAAAGAAGCTGACCTTGTTGTGAAAGATGTTACGCATGCCCTGAATATCGTTTTACATCCTGAAAGGCTTGTAGCGACATTGAGAGACTGATATCGCATAGAGCGTGCGCATGGGTAAAGAGTTCAAAAACCCTGTGCTTTACGCTCTGTTCGTATTAATTACATATAATCATGATTGGTAATATTCTTAAAAAAATCATAGGCACTAAAAACGAACGGGAATTGAAGAGGATTCAGCCCATTGTGGAACAGACGGCAAGCTTCGAGGAGAAGCTTAAGGGCTTTTCCGATGATGAGTTGAAACGGCAAACCCCGTTGTTTAAAGAAAGGATAGAACAGGGCGAAGACCTCGATACAATTCTTCCGGAAGCATTTGCAACTGTCCGGGAGACGGCAAAGCGGGTAATCAATATGCGGCACTTTGATGTGCAGATTATCGGCGGTGTTGTCCTTCATGAAGGAAAGATTGCCGAGATGGCAACGGGCGAAGGGAAAACCCTTGCCGCTACCCTTCCGGTATATTTGAATGCCCTTAACAGTCTTGGTGTTCACGTGGTTACCGTGAATGACTACCTTGCAAAAAGGGATGCCGAGTGGATGGGACCTGTTTACAAATTTCTTGGTCTTTCAGTAGGCGTAATTCTTAACCATATTGATGATGATGAGAGAAAGACTGCCTATGCCTGTGATGTAACGTATGGAACAAACAATGAATTTGGTTTTGATTACTTAAGGGACAATATGAAATACTCCCTCGAGGACTTTGTCCAGAGGGGTTACAGCTATGCAATCGTAGACGAGGTAGACAGCATACTTGTAGACGAGGCACGGACGCCCCTTATTATTTCCGGGCCTTCAGAAGAATCTACGGACAAATATTACAAGATCAACAGGTTCATGCATCAACTCAAAAAAGAAAAAGACTTCATGATTGACGAGAAGGCAAGAAGCGCCTATCTGACAGAAGAAGGTGTTGCAAAGATTGAGCGACTTATCAATATTGAGAACCTCTATGACCCGAAACATGTTGATCTTCTTCACCATGTTAATCAGGCGTTAAAGGCACATAACCTGTTCGCCAGAGATGTAGACTACATCGTGAAGGACGGGAAAGTTGTTATTGTTGATGAATTTACAGGCAGGCTCATGTCGGGCAGGCGTTTCAGCGACGGGCTTCACCAGGCTTTAGAGGCTAAAGAGAATGTGAAGATCGAGGGAGAAAACCAGACCCTTGCAACAGTAACCTTTCAGAATTACTTCAGGATGTATAAGAAACTTGCAGGCATGACAGGCACTGCCGACACCGAGGCTGTTGAGTTTAAAAAGATTTATAACCTTGATGTTATGGTAATGCCTACGAACAGACAACTCATAAGAACCAATTATCCTGATGTTATTTATAGAACAGAGAAAGAGAAATTCAAAGCAGTTGTAAGCGAGATCGAGGAACTTCATAAGCAGGGGAGACCTGTGCTTGTTGGAACCCTGTCAATAGACAAATCAGAGCGGGTATCGGAGATGCTGAAAAGAAAGGGGGTACCTCATCACGTTCTCAACGCCAAAATCCACGAGAGAGAGGCAGAAATTGTTGCTCAGGCAGGAAGACTAAAGGCGGTCACTATTTCCACAAACATGGCCGGAAGAGGCACGGACATTCTCCTTGGAGGCAATCCCGAGTTTCTCGCCCTTAGCATGTGTAAAGGGCTGAAAGGTACGGAAGAGTATGAACAGTCCCTGGTTGAAGCAAAAAAAGTCTGCGAAAAAGATAAAGCAGAGGTTATAAGACTCGGCGGTCTTCATATCCTTGGCACGGAAAGGCATGAATCAAGAAGGATTGACAATCAGTTGAGGGGGAGATCGGGCAGGCAGGGCGATCCCGGATCTTCGAGATTTTATGTTTCTCTGGAAGATGAAATTATGAGAATCTTCGGTTCTGAGAAGGTTTCGCCGATGCTCGGGAAGCTCGGCATGAAGGAGGATATGCCCATTGAACACCCCTTTATCACCAAGGCCATAGAGAATGCACAAAACAGGGTTGAGGGACACAACTTTGAAATAAGAAAATACCTCCTTGAGTATGATAATGTTATGAACAAACAGAGAGAAACCGTATATAGCATGAGAATGGAGATGATGGACAGCTCCGATGTACAGGAAAAGATCCTTGATATGATTGATGAGACATGCGAAGGCCTTGTCAATGAATATGCCCCTGAAAAGGTGTACCCTGAAGAGTGGGATATTTCCTCTTTAAAGATGCATATATACGAAACCTTCTTTTTCCATATTGACCTTGATGCAATAGACTTCAAGACCATTACAAAGGCAGGTTTGCTCGATATGGTGAGAGAAAGGGTGACCGCTGTTTATCAAAATAAGGAAAAGACCTTTGGCGAGGATGAAATACGTGCACTGGAGCGGTTTATTAGCCTGCATTCTCTCGATGGCCATTGGAAAGAGCATCTGCTGTCTCTTGACCACTTAAAAGAGGGGATCGGTCTCAGGGGTTACGGACAGAAAGACCCCCTCAGAGAATATCAGAGAGAGAGCTTTGAATTATTTCTCGATATGTTGGAGAAGGTAAGGCTTGATACGACGAGAAAACTGTATGCAGTGCAACCGGCAAAGGAAGAATTGGTTCACGAAGAACCCGTAATATTTATGAATAGAGGGGACGGAACTGTCCTGCAACAGGCGGAAAAACAAAAGGATAAAAAGATCGGAAGGAACGACCCCTGCCCTTGCGGTAGCGGGAAGAAGTATAAAAAGTGCTGCGGGAAGTAGATGCAGTTCCGGCAAGCAAGTTCTGCATGAATGCAGAATTAGCGGTCGTCTATCGTGAGTCAAGCTATAGCATTACTATCGTCCGTCGATAAACGAGGAGGTCTTACGTGATCCAGGGTATCGAATTTGCGGGTATCGCCTCCGGCATCAAGACAAAAGGTCTTGATCTGGGGCTTGTCCTTTTCAAGGAGGATATGCATGTCCTGTCTCTTTATACAAGGAACAAGGTGAAGGCTGCTCACATACTCTATGACAGAAAGATAGACAATAATACTGTGAGGGCGCTCCTTGTAAACAGCGGGTGCGCTAATGCCTGTACAGGCAAGGAAGGGGTAATTGACCTTCACACTATCGGGCAGGAGTTGTCTTCCATTCTTGGGATAGAGAAAGAGAAGGTTCTTTTTGCATCAACAGGTGTTATCGGCAGGAGACTCCCGGCTGCTACTATTATACATGCATTGCCGGTGCTCTTAAAAAACCTGAAAATAAATCGCCCGGAGGTATTCGCACAGTCAATCATGACAACAGATACCTTTCCAAAGATTGTACATGAGACGTTTCATGGAAAGAAGGATTACAATATAGTAGGTGTGGCAAAGGGCGCAGGCATGATAAACCCTCTCTTTGCAACGATGCTTTCTTTTGTTTTTACAGATTATCCAATAGCGCCCGGCAGTATAAAAAGGGTCTTTTCCAGCGCGGGGAAGGAGACTTTCGAACGCATTACCGTTGACGGTGAGTGCAGCACCAACGACACAGTTATGCTCTTTACAAAAAGCGGCGACGAAGACCTGTCAGGACTCCCGGCATTCAAAGAGAAACTCCTGTCTGTTATGAAAGAACTTTCCCTGATGATCGTAAAAGATGGAGAAGGGGCAACACGGGTTATACATATAATGGTGACCGGAGCCGGAAAAAAAGAGTTCGCCGAAAAGATAGCGAGAAGGATTGCCATATCCCCGCTCACAAAAACGGCATTTTTCGGATGTGATCCCAACTGGGGAAGGGTGATTGCTGCAGTGGGAGATGCCGATGTGCCTGTCCGGCCTTCAAAAGTGGAGATTGTCCTGCAGGGAGAGGTACTTGTAAAAGAAGGCGTTGAAGTGCCTTTTGATGAGCAGGAAATGAAGAAGCGCATGGACAAAAAAGAGGTTGAACTTGTCGTCAATCTTCACGACGGAAAGGCATCGTATGACATATATACCACCGATTTGACTTATGATTATATTAAAATTAATGCTTCTTATAGAAGTTAATTCCAAGACTTTATTGATATAACTTTATTTGTTTCGTTGTCATCTTCATTTGAGCTTTAAATCAACGCGGCTGTCGCTTGTTTTTTCCTTCCTTTCCGGGGAAAGTGATTTAGGTTCAACCACAAACACCCTGTCAGCAGTAACCTTGCCTGTTGCCAACAAAGCATCCTTCACTTGTCCGGCCCTCTGTTTTGCCAGGATTCGCAAGTCTCCATCACCTACCACAGTATTAGCAAACATAAGTTTTTCCATTTCAGGACCAGGCAGGCTCTTTGCAAAACCTAATACATTCTTGGGTTTTTCAAATTTCTCCGCTTTATATGCCATGGCCAGATGCTGTTGATACTCGTCTGGTTCTATTTTGACATCATCAACAGGCACTGCCGGTAATCCCTTTTTAATCATTGTATTCAGTTTCTGGGTTTTTATCTTCTTGTTGAATAAGTAGGTTTTTAAGGCCTCTCTATCTTTTTCCACATCCGTATGTCCTTCAATGTCAAGTTTAAGCGACGGTCTTTCACATAGGGCTTTCACAAGGGTATCAGTTTTTTTTGTATTTGCCTGCGACAGTTGTGCTTTGCCGTAATCGAATTCTACGTAACTTAGCTCTTCACCTCCCCCGAAAAGTGCACCGAGGAGGGCAAAGGGGGCAGTTGCTGCCTTTGCAATAAGATTCATCAAAACCTTTACGACAATCCTGAAGACGCTGAACTGCGGATCATCCAGGCTTCCGGAAAGAGGGACATCAAGCTCGATCCGCCCTTTCCGGTCCTTGAGTAAAGCAATGGCAAGCTTCAGGGGCAGCTTTGTGGCATCAGGACTTTCAACCTTGTCGCCGAGGGTCAGCTGGTCAATAAAAATACGGTTTTCAGCGTCCAGTTTTCTCTTGTCAATCAGGTATCTCAAGTCAATGGAGAGACTTCCCTTTTCTATCTTGTATCCCAAATATTTTCCTGAGTATGGGGTCATGGCGCTCAAATCAAGGTTTTTAAATTTAACCGAGACATCGGTGAACAGATTGTTCCTCGCGGGGTTGATTTTTCCCGCTATTTCGAGAGGGACATAGTGATCTATCTTGCCGCGAAGCTCCATATCTGCACGCTGGTCCAGCTTAAGGGAAAAGCCGCCGATCCGGCCCACCATTTCCGTTAGGTTTACAGAATATGCGGGTTTTATGAACTTATCCATAAAATCAATGGTTCCCCCTTGAAGGGTAATGCTGCCCACACTGATATCCCTGGTAATATCTTTCTCGGGCTCAGCAATAGTCTTTTGCTTGGGGGTTTCCTTCTGTTCCAGGATGGGTTGTCCGGCATTCGGGGCTTCATCTTCTTCCATTACCTTTCGAAGGCTGAGGGTCCCGTCCTGGTTCAATGTAATCCTTGCGTAGAAGTCGGCAAGTGATATCCCATTGATATGGGCATACATAGGGTTGTATCCTGCGTCGATGCCATTCAGGGAGAAGGCTTTCCATCTGAGAAAATCATCACCATACTGCTTATCAACGGATGCGAAATCAGAGACAAGGACATTACCCTTGAATGTGACGTTAAATCCGGCCTTGTCCTTATGGGCGACAACGAACTTGCCCGATGTATTCACATGTCCGCTTGTGGTATTGATCTTTAACTTATCGGTAAAGTAGGGCTGAAATTCTCCTATGTTGATCTTTTTAACATCTATTGAAAGGGTGGCAGAGAGAGGGCTAATGCTTATGGGGCCTTTCGCGGAAATCGAACCTTTTTTATTCAGGAGCAGGGAGAGGGCTAATACGCCTGTCCCATCTTTTGCTGTTGAAATATGTTCACCCTCCAGGTTGAGACTTGTTATCAATAGTTCCACCGGCTGGGAAACTGCATGATCGTAAAAAGAAACCTTGCCCTCTTCAATAAGGAGTTCATCAATAGATGCGTTGAAAGGGGCGCTTTCATCGGTTTTTACCTGGGCTTTTATCTGCTTTTTTATCGGTGCCTTATTCGGGGTAGGACCATTTGGGGCTTCTTTTTTTTCCTCAACAAGTAACGCCAGGTTGAAGGTACCTTTTTTGTCCCGTTTTAAAGTCAGCTCGGGTCCTTTGATTGCAACCTTCGACAGGCGTAAGGACTTAAGAAAAGGCTCACAAGAGGCAATCGCAATATCAATCGAGGGTAGGCGTACCAGAGGTTCCTTTCCCCTGTCGTTAATCACAAAGTTTTTTAATACAATATTCCCGCTCACCATAAGAGATGGCACCTTGTCCTTGGGCTGCATAAAGGAGATCCTCGATGTGAGATCCATTGCCCCTGAGCAAAGAATAAAATTATGCTTCATAGGCAAATAAGCCATGTATTGAGGCAAATCGAGACCTTTTATATCTATGTCGAGGTATGCCTCCCGGAGCTCGGCAAAGGGTTTTGTTTTCCCTTGCAGAGCATAAGCGGCGCCGTTTATGTGTGCGGAGAATGAAGGCTGCACATAGGTATTCACATAGTATTCTGTGTTGGCAATAAATGGAATAGTTATATTCATATCCATAACATTATGTTCCACGTTCTTGGGTTCATCGAAGAAGTCTATACGGCCTTCAGAAATTACGATATTATTGATGGAAAAAAGAAGGGGTTTCCTCTTTTCTTGTGCCCGTGCCCCCTTAAGCTCAGGCTTAACCCTCTCTTTGGGCGCAAGAAGGTCTGAGAAGTTATAGGACTCGTCCCTGTTACGAATAATCCGGATATATGGCCCTTTAATTCTCAACTCTTTAACAATAATCGCCCTCTTAAAAATAGAACTTATACTTACATTGACAAACAGCTCATCCAGGGAAACAAAGGTTTCCGTCTTCATGCGTTCTGTTATTAAGATTCCTTTCGCTGAAACGGAGAGTGAATAGGGGTTCACTCTTATTTGACTTATAGAGACTTGTCGTTGGAGATTTTCAGAGAGTTTCTTTACAAGAACGGATTTCATAACAGGGGGAACAACAAAGAAACCTATTATGGAGAAAAGTATAAAAAATCCTGCGAACCAAATAAATAACTTTATTGTCCGGGGCATCTATACCTCCATACAAGAACTATTCCATTAACTTTTTCTATTATATGAAATATACCCTGATTTACAATAATTAATTTGAAAAATAAGATTTATTTTATTTGAAAAAGTGGCGCCGAGCTTTTCTGATCAGTAAATTTATGTTCTTTATATGCAAAAACGTTATATAATAGCACCATATCCGTGAAACTTTAAACTATTGAGGGGGTAAGTGAATGTCGTCTCATACATGGCGTTTCTTCATATCAGGCGGTTTTGATCAGGTGTCCATCGAAACAGGGGCTGATCTCCTTTCATTACAGGACCTGGACCAGAAACTTTGGGCAGCCCTGAGTTGTCCCGTTAAAGACCTTGAGTTCGACCTGAAAACGCTCGAGCTTGTTGACTCTGACCATGATGGTCATATACGTGCCCCTGAAATCATAGAGGCGGTTACATGGGCCGCCTCAGTTCTAAAAGATCCGGAATTTCTTATAAAAGGATCGGAAGGGATACCTCTTTCAGCAATAAACGATAAGACAGATGAAGGTAAGGGGCTTCTTTCTTCAGCACAGCAGATTCTGAAAAACCTGGGAAAAGAAGACGCCGATGTTATTAGTGTAGAGGATACCGACAGCGAGGAGAGGATTTTTGCTCAGATGAGATTTAATGGAGATGGTGTCATTACTGTTAAATCTGCCGATGATGATGCTGCGGGATCAGTAATTACGGATATTATAGACTGCCTGGATGCCGATACGGACCGCAGCGGCAACCCCGGAGTGTCCCAAGGTAAGGTCGAGCAATTTTTTGCTGAAATACAGGCATACTCCGAATGGCAGAAAAGCAGTGGAAATGATGCTTCCATCCTCATCCTGGGCGATACTACCGAGAGTGCTTTTGAAACTCTGAGCGCGGTCAGAAATAAAGTAAATGACTATTTCACCCGTTGCAACCTCGCGAAATTTGATAAGCGGTCTGCTGAGTTGCTCAACCCTTCAGACGGAGATTATCAAAGGATTGCTCCCAACGATTTTTCTGTATCTTTCGAATCGTTTGCCTTATTTCCTGTTGCCCTGGTTGAGCCGGACAAGCCGCTGCCTCTTCTTGAAGAAATAAACCCAGCATGGATTGAATTAATAACTCGGCTAAAAGAAGATGTGGTGAAGCCGTTCCTTGGTGATAAAACAAGTCTGACCGTTGAAGAATGGGATGATATAAATACCCATTTCGCCCCTTATGGGGCCTGGCGCGCCGCAAAGCCTGATACATCTGTTGAGAGGCTCGGAACGGAAAGAATTAACGAAATACTGAACGGTGATTATAAGCAACTGATTGACGGTTTAATAGCAAGGGATAAGGCCTTTGAACCTGAGGCAAACGCCATTTCTTCAGTTGATAAACTTGTCCGCTATTGCAGGTATTTGCATACGCTGATTAATAATTTTGTTGCCTTCCGTGATTTTTATGATCACCGGTCAAAAGCAGTCTTCCAGGCCGGAACGCTCTATCTTGACGGCAGGAGTTGTGACCTCTGTGTTAAAGTTGATGATATCGGCGCTCACACTGCCTTGTCGAGTTTAAGCCGTGTCTATCTTGCCTATTGTAATTGTACCCGTTGTGGGGGAACCGATAAGATGATCGTTGCTGCTGCCTTTACCGCAGGAGATTCCGACCAGCTCATGGTGGGACGGAATGGTGTTTTTTATGACAGGAAGGGGCAGGACTGGGATGCCACAATTGTGCGGATCATCGAACACCCCATCAGCATAAAGCAGGCATTCTGGGCTCCGTATAAGCAGGCCGGCAGAATGATTAGCGAACAACTCATGAAACTTGCTGCCGCACGCTCAAGGGCATCAGAGGATAGAATGGCAGTATCGGCAATGCAATCCGGAATGCAGACTGCCGGAGGGAAACCTCCTGTTGAGAAGGCATTTGATGCCGGCAGATTTGCCGGTATATTTGCCGCCATAGGTCTGGCCATCGGTGCAATCGGAACAGCCATAGCCTCGATTGTAACAGGGCTTTTACGCATGGCATGGTGGCAACTACCCCTTGTGATTATCGGTGTTATGCTGCTTATTTCCTGCCCGTCCATGCTTATAGCATGGCTTAAACTGAAAAAACGTAACCTTGGCCCTATACTTGACGCAAACGGGTGGGCTGTCAATGCGCGGGCAAAGATCAATATAAAGTTTGGCACATCTCTGACTGAAACGGCAAAGCTGCCTGAAGGCGCCAAAAAATCCCTTGCCGATCCCTATGCCGATAAGAAAAAACCATGGAGTCTATACATCCTGATTATTCTCCTCATTATAGTTTGCATTATCTTCTGGAAATGTCGTTATCTTGCAACGCTTTTCAAACCATAACAGCGGGAAAATCTGGAGGGGCACATAAAAACAGACAAATTTTATGGAGGGAAAATGAAACAGGTACTTCTGATAATATTTCTGTTCTCTGTCTTGTCTGGCTGCACTGTTTATTATACGAAACCCGGAAAAAGCACTGCCGATTTCAACAGAGACAAGAAATACTGTGAAGGGATTGCGGAACAGGAGGTTGCCCGGACGGGCGCCAGGGTCTGTGACGAGATTGACCGGTGTCTGGTGAACATGAAAGGCTGGAAAAGGGACTGATAGTGTATATGGCCTTTTGACTTTGATCGTAAATTACGGGAAACAATATTGGTTTTATAAACAATGTTTCCAAGAACACGGTCCCTCCCCGGTGTAATGAGCACGCCTGCGCAGCCTGAAATACACAGGGATAAATACTCTCCAAGAAGATTGATAACACCTCGCCCCTGGATGTATTGAGAAGGGGATATAAAAAGTTGTACAGGATTCTTGGGGTCTAAAGCGCCTGAATTCTTCATTTATTTTCCTCCTGACTGATGGTTATACGAGATTGAATTTATTCAGTTACCTTACGTGTTTTGTGATTAATTATATGATCTACATTTGAAATCTACAATATTATAAAACTTCAACCGGGCAGCTTCATAAAAAACTTTTTCAACAAAGCTAAAAAACCCTTGACAAAATTTACAGTTATAGTATAACTCTTTAAAGTGGTAAAGAGTGTATAATGGTGGGATAAAATATGTTTGCCGGAAGGTTTGAATACGCTATAGATGATAAAAGCAGGATCAGTATCCCCGCGAAATTCAGGGAGATATTATCGGCTAATCATGACATGAGGTTGATACTTACAAATCTTGACGGCTGTATTGTGGGCTATCCATACCAGGAGTGGTTGACTATACAACAAAAAACATCAAGCTACGGAGCAATAAGGAAAGAGGCGCGGGCATTTTTAAGATACTTTTACTCCGGCGTTACCGAATGTCTCATAGACAAGCTTGGGAGGGTCCTCATACCGCAATCACTTAAGGCTGACGCTGCCATCATAAAGAATGTTGTGATTATCGGCATGGGCAACAAAATAGAAATATGGGCGCAGGAAAGATGGGGAGATCTGGTTAAAAAGGCTACTTCCGACCCTGATCAAGTAGCTGATATAGTTTCTGAACTCGGTCTTTGATGCGTGTCGTACATATACCTGTTCTTCTTGAAGAAGTAATAAAAAACCTTGTAAGTGAAAAAACGAATGTTTTTATAGACGCAACAGTAGGAGCAGGAGGACATGCGTCTAATATACTTGAGAGGTACAAAAATGTAAAACTTATCGGTCTGGATGCTGATGAAGATATTTTGAGAATTGCCGGGGAAAGACTATATGAGTTTGAAGGCAGGGCAAGATTGATTAGAGGAAACTTCAGGGATTTGAGGGAAATCTTAACTTCTGAAGATGTTGCATCTGTTGATGGCATTCTTTTTGATCTCGGTCTTTCAACTTTCCAGATAACAGGAGAAAGGGGATTCAGCTTTAACAACGACAGTTTTCTTGACATGAGAATGGATAACAGGGGGGCGTTAACCGCATACGATGTTGTGAATAGTTACGACTATAAAGAGTTGCTGCGAATTATCAGAGATTATGGAGAGGATTACCGGGGTCCGGCGATTGCAAAAATGATTATAGAGACAAGAAAGAAAAAGCCAATATCCACGGCAAAGGAGTTGGGCAGTATCGTGCTTAAAGCAAAAAGAAGGACCGGGAGGATTCATCCTGCAACAAAGACATTTCAAGCGATCAGGATCGAGGTTAACGATGAGTTAAAAAGCCTGCAAAAAGGTATAGAAGGTGCCATTGATATGCTCTCTCCCAAAGGTAGGATCGGAGTCATCTCTTTTCATTCTCTTGAGGACAGGATTACAAAGTTTGCCTTCAGAGACTCCCCTGCCCTTGATGTAATAACAAAAAAACCTATAAGGCCGGAAAAAATTGAAACAAAGGAGAACCCAAGCTCAAGAAGTGCGAAATTAAGAATAGCAGAAAAAAAACAAGGGGGTTAGGGTGAACAGGGGGGTGTATGTTTCAGTAAAGAGGGAAACAGAGGACAGGAGTTTTCCATCAATTTTTCTGGGTATTCTTTGCTTTATCGGCTTTATATTTTTATCTTTTTTTATAAAGAGCGTATACAGCCAGGTTAGGGAAGATTTAATAGAGAGGCTGCAAAAGGAAGGGGAGGTTGCTAAAATTAATGATAATTTAAAAATAGAATATTCAGCAACAACACGGGCGAGGTTTCTCGAACTGCAAGCAAAAAGACTCGGGCTTAAGAAAGCAAAGGAAGAAGAGGTCCTTGTATTGAGATGAATAAAAAGGCTAATAGAAGGGCCTTTTTTGTTTGCCTGTTAATATGTTTGATGTATGTGTCGGTGATCATGCATCTGCCGGAAAAAATGAGCTTTCAAAGGGTTTCTAATGTTCAGAAGATTGTACCGGCGAATATGAATATGTCTATGCAAGAAAATACACGGCAGGTTATACCTAAAATTGTGCCGGTCTCAACAGTACAAGCAGCACAAACAGAACTGCCTGCTGTCGATAAAAAGATGTCTTACCCTGCACCCGGAGATGATTGTATTGAGCCGGCGCTCTTTATGTCGCTCCCCTTAGTGTGCTTTGCCATCAAGGAAGGGCTGATAGAAAAGGAGGGCTTGATTCCGGCAGAAAAAGGCAGTCGCAGCACTGTTAGTTGGAAAAAACCCATTGATATATTGTATGACAGAGACGAAGAAGGCTTAAAAAATATCTCAAAAACAATAGGCTTAAAAAATATGATGGTATTTTTGAAACAGGAAGGGATCATACTAAAAGAAGGATTGTCTGCGGAAGACATAATGCTGGGCAGGGGTTATGTTCTTGAAAAGAAAAAACTACTATCGCTCTATAACAGGGTTGTTTCCGATAAATACAATCGTCTGTTCCCCTTCATCGTTAACGGGACAGGGGTTGTCGGGCGCAATGGAAATTTTGAGCTTACAGCAATGAGAGATAAGGCGAAGAAGCAACATACTGCAGAGGATGAAGGATGGCTGATGCCGAATCTGGTGAACCTCCCTATCAAGATTGCCCTTGATAAACTTACAATCCATACAGCAAGAATAAAGATACACGGAAGCGGTGTTGTTGCCGAACAATCCCCTAAACCATTTGAGAGAACAAGCGGTGAAACCGAATGCATTATTTACGGAAAATCACAAAAACAACAAACTGGTGAAAAATAAAATGGTAAAAGAAAGAAAGTGAATAAATGGAAAGCCGGATAAATATTAAATGAAGAGGATAGGCTCGAATGAAGCTTACTGAGTTAATAAACAATATATCTGCAATCAAAGTTATCGGCAATACCGATATTGAGATTACAGGCGTTACCAAGGATTCAAGAAAAGCAAAGGAAGGTCACATTTTCTTCGCAACAGAGAAAAGCGAAAGGTTTATAGACGATGCAGCAGGAAGGGGTGCAAGTGTTATCGTATCTGATGGAGAGGTAAAAACACATTTTCCCTGTTCAATAAAGACCGATGACCCAAAGGGCCTTCTGGGGCATATTGCGTCAAAGTTTTACGGCTTCCCGTCAAAAAAGCTCTATATGATCGGTATTACCGGCACGAACGGCAAGACCACAACAACCTACCTTATCGAGTCCATACTCAAAACTGCCGGCAAAAAAGCAGGTCTGGTAGGAACCATCTCATACCGGTATGACGGCCATACCCTGAAGGCCTATAATACTACACCTGGCGCAGACGAACTGCAAAGTCTGCTCCATGATATGAAAGATGCCGGTACGGAATATGTGGTAATGGAAGTTTCATCGCATGCGCTGGATCAAAAAAGGGTTGAGGGGGTGGATTTCGATACTGCCATTTTTACGAACCTTACCCACGACCACCTCGATTACCACGGTACTTTTGAAAATTATAAGGCGACAAAAAAGCTATTTTTCTCACATTTCCTGGAGAAGAGCTCGAAGGAAGGAAAATCCGCCATAATAAATGCAGACGATTTGGGCGCAGTCGGGCTTATCCCTAATCCGCCTATCAGGACGCTTTTCTACAGTCTTAAAAAACCATCGGAAGCATATCTTACCGGCTTTCGGGAAGATATATGGGGCTTGCGGCTTGAGCTGATATTGATGGGGAAGCCTCTGTTAATTTTATCCCCAATGATAGGCGCTTTCAACATATCGAATATATTGGCAGCATCTCTTGCCGGTTATGTTGCCAATATGACATATGACCAGATAAAGAAGGGCATTGAAAGACTTGAGGGCGTTCCCGGCAGGCTTGAGAGGGTAAAGAACAAAAACGGGGTCTCCATCTTCATAGATTATGCCCATACACCGGATGCATTGAAAAAGGTTCTGGAAATGCTCAATTCATTAAAAAAAGGGAAACTGACTGTTATTTTCGGATGCGGCGGCGACAGAGACAGAGAAAAGAGGCCTGTCATGGGGAATATCGCCTCACACCTTGCAGACTATACAATCATCACCTCGGATAACCCGAGGAGTGAAAACCCCATGAAGATTATAGAAGACATTAAAAAAGGGTTCGATGGTAATGCCTGCAGGATTGTTGAAAACAGAAAGGATGCAATTTTTGAAGGAATAAAAGCGGCAAGACAGGATGATGTCCTTTTAATAGCCGGGAAAGGGCACGAGGACTATCAAATCATAGGCGACAGGGTTTTTCATTTCAGCGACAGGGAAGTTGTTGAGGAGCTTTTAGATGTGGCATGTTGAAGAGATTGTAAAAGCAGTAAAAGGTGTGTTGCTGAGAATCGAAAATCCTTCGTTTTCCGGTATATCCACAGACTCAAGAACCATCAAGGAAGGTGAGCTGTTCATACCTTTAACCGGTAAAAACTTTGACGGTCATGCATTTATAAGGGCTGCCTATGATAGATCTCATGCAGGGTCCATCTGTGAGAAAGGCCGTCAGGATACGCTGCATGACGGAGGTACGGTTATTTTCGTTGATGATGCTATGCAGGCGCTTATCGATCTTGCACACTATAAAAAAGGGCTTGCAAAGTCAAGTGTCATTGCCATTACAGGGAGCAACGGCAAAACAACGACAAAGGAGATATTGGTTAATATTTTAAAAAAGGGTTTTTCCCTTCATTACAATGAAAAAAACTACAATAATGCAATAGGCGTATCAAAAAGCATACTTTCCATGGAGGGGGAACCTGAGTTTTGTATTTTTGAGTTAGGGACAAACAGTAAAGGGGAGATAATGCAGCTTGCTCAATTGACTGAACCGGATGTGTCGTTGATTACAAATGCAAATCCTTCTCACCTTGAAGGTCTTTTCAGTCTCGAAGGCGTGCTTGAAGAGAAACTGAGCCTTTTTTACCATACAAAAGAGGGTGGGAAGGTTATTGTGAATGCAGATGACCCGAACATTCTGACCCGCTATAAGGATAACCAGCATATATTAATTACCTATGGCATCAGCAATAAGGCCGATTTTACCCTTTCTGTCGAAGAGGGCTTAGGCTGGAACGGCTCCCGTCTTTTACTCAAATGCCCCGGAATGGAAATTAAGACAAGAACAGCCCTTATGGGAAGGCATAATCTATATAATATCCTTGCCGCGGCAACTATTGCGCATAGCATCGGAACTGATGCCGGACTCATCTCGGAAGGCATAGAAACATTCGATTCTTATGCGATGAGATTTAAACCTGTTAAATCAGGGAAAGGCTATATCATTTTAGACGATACATACAATGCAAACCCATCTTCCATGGCGTGGGCCATAAAGACATTGCTTGACCTGCCATGTAAAGGCAAGAGGATGGTTATACTGGGAGACATGAAAGAACTTGGAGAAAAAACTTCCTTTTACCACAGAGAACTGGGCAGATTTTTAAAAGAGGCCGGCATACCCATGATCCTGCTGACTGGTGAATATATGATGGAAACCCTCGATGAGTTGAGGGATAGTAAGGCAGCAATGTTGTTTGAAAGCAAAGATCAGCTCATTGATTATGCAGCAAAAAATCTTAAGGGAGGAGATACAGTGCTTGTAAAAGGTTCAAGGGCTGCCAAGATGGAAGAGATAGTGGAGGCGTTGAAGTAAATGCTATATCATCTTCTCTATACGCTCCATATAAAGTTTTCGGTCTTTAATGTATTCAGGTATATTACCTTCCGAACGGTCCTTGCGATTCTTTCGGCCCTTGTTATAAGCTTTTTTCTTACCCCCTTCATGATCAGGAAATTCAACGAGTGGAAGATAAAGAGCGACAAGCGGGAGGATCTGCCTGACAGGCATATGGAGAAAAAGGGAACCCCTACTATGGGTGGGTTTGTGATCCTTGTATCTACTATTATCCCCACACTGTTATGGTCTGATTTAAGAAACCCCTACGTCTGGATAGTAACCTTTGCGCTTCTGTCTTTTGGGGGCATTGGTTTTATGGATGACATAAAAAAGCTGAAGAATGAACGCGGCAAAGGTGTGCCGGGCAGAACAAAGCTTATTTTCCAAATCTTCTTTACACTTGTCGTGGGTGCACTGTTGTACATGAAAGGCGGTTTTATAACAGGACTTACCGTGCCTTTTTTTAAAAATATTACCCCTGATCTCGGCATATTCTATATCCTTCTATGCGTGCTTATCGTTGTCGGCACCTCGAATGGGGTAAACCTCACAGACGGACTTGACGGGCTGGCAATAGGGCCTGTTTTAACTGTATGCTCGACTTTTATGCTCTTTGCCTACCTTGCCGGTAATGTGAAATTTGCACAGTATCTGCAAATATTTTACGTGAAGGGCGCCGGGGAGCTTACGATATTATGCGGGGCCATGCTGGGCGCAGGCATAGGTTTCCTCTGGTATAATACCTATCCTGCAGAATTATTTATGGGTGATACAGGTTCTTTGTCGCTGGGTGCATCACTTGCTGTTATTGCCATTATCATAAAACAGGAGATTTTGCTTGTAATCGTAGGCGGGATATTCGTGGTAGAAACTTTATCGGTAATTATCCAGGTGCTTTCCTTTAAATGGAGGGGAAAGCGGGTTTTCAGAATGGCGCCTATACACCATCACTATGAGTTGAAGGGGTGGAATGAGGGGAAGATTGTAGTGCGTTTCTGGATCATCTCTTTCATACTGGCGCTTCTGGCGCTGAGCACGCTAAAACTGAGGTGAGGAAAATGTTCAAGGCTTACAGCTCACAGTTCGCTTTTTATATTCTCGCAGGTTTTTGTCTTGTATCTCGAACAAGAGGGGTGGCAATATGAACCTTCCGGATAATATACTCATTGTCGGTCTCGGAAAAACAGGTGTTGCAACGGCAAAATTTTTAAGCAGCATGGGGAAAAAGATTGTCATTATTGATACAAAAAGAGAAGAAGAGCTGACAGAAGCGCTCAAGGAACTGCAAGATATTGAATTTGAAGGTCGTTTCGGCAGTAACAACAGAGAGGATTTCCTCGGTTACCCGCTTATAGTCATAAGCCCCGGGGTTGACAGCGAGATGCCTTATCTTCATGAGGCTCGCAAAAGCGGGGCAAAGATTATAGGTGAAATTGAGCTTGCATCTTTATTTGTGAAAGAACCGATTATTGCAATAACGGGGACAAACGGGAAGACCACCGTGACCTCCCTTATCGGCGAAATATTTGATAGAGCATGCGGATCTGTTTTTGTGGGCGGCAATATCGGCAATCCCCTTATAAACTATGTGCTGGAAGGGAAAAAGGCAAAATATGTCATACTTGAAATTAGCAGTTTCCAGCTTGAGACGATTGAAACCTTTCGCCCGGATACGGCAGTTCTTTTGAATCTTACCGAAGACCACCTCGACAGATACAGGAGCTTTGACGAATACAAGGCCGCAAAGTACAGGATCTTTGAAAACCAGCAGGAGACAGACTGGGCCATATTTAATAAAGACCTCTCCATCGAGAGAGAGATAAAGGCAAAGACACTTTTTTTTAAAAGTAATACGATATTAAAAGAAGGGGCCTTTTTCTTCAACGACTTTATGTTCGTCAGGCTGATGGGAAGAGAAACCACATATAAAAGAGATATATCACCGCTTGTGGGCATTCATAACACGGAAAATATCCTCTCAGCGCTCCTTGTATCACATATATATGGCATTGAGCAGGGTGTTATCGAAGAGACGCTTAAAGGCTTCAGGGGACTGCCCCACAGGGTTGAGCTTGTGAGGGAATTGGGGGGGGTAAGGTTCTATAATGATTCAAAAGCTACAAACGTAGATGCTACAAAAAGGGCTTTGGAAAGCATGGAAAAAAATGTGGTGCTTATTGCAGGCGGTAAAGATAAGGGCGGGAGTTATAAAATCATGGGAGACCTCATGAAAAAGGTAAAAACCATGATACTTATAGGAGAGGCGAGCCAACGGATATCGGATGAACTGGGCGGACACACAAAAACTTACATTGAAGACGATTTGAGCGCCGCAATAAAGAAGGCATATGAAATTGCCGGGGATGGCGATACAGTCCTTTTTTCTCCTATGTGCAGCAGCTTTGATATGTTTAAAGACTACAAAGAGAGGGGGAACATATTTAAGGAAATGGTGGAATCGCTTTGAAAAAGATATTTGTTTATATCGCAGCCTCTATTCTGCTCTACGGCTTTTTCCGTGAGCTTAATGTTGTTAAGGTCCTGATGATCTGTCTTGGCCTCGGAACTGCTTATCTTATATATCTCATCCCGGCAAGGCATATTGCTGCAATGAAATACCCCTTTATATGTTTTGCCCTTGCTGTGACGGCTTTTTTCTTTGTATATCCGAAGATAAACATCCAATATCCTTTTGATGCCCTTATTGTATTTGTCTCTTTTTACGGATTAACCTTCTATTTGATTACGATTGAGGAAAAAGGAAAAAGCTTGTTCAAAGAGATTGCAGCCCTTTCAATCCTTTTTCTTTCCTCTGCTTTTAATCTTTTTATGATCGGAAAACCGCTTTTTATCATCCCTATGTCCATCGCTGCCGTGCTTTTCCTTTTCGTAATCGGTAAGAACCGTCTAATTCCCTTCATAGCAGCATATACAGTGGTTATTATCATAGCCCTGCTTCTTTTTAACAAGGGTGTTTCAATGCTTGGAGATGGGGTAAAGATAAACGATGTTGAGAAATATTTGCTTTTGGCGGCATCCTTTGGTTTTTTGGTCACAGGTTTTATCGGATTTGTAAAAAAGAGCAATTTCATCAAGCTCATAGTCTTTTTCGGGTTCCTTTATATCGCAACGGATATTTTTATGGTGCTGGGGCTAAGACTTTCAACCGGGCTTCTGTATCAGCCTGTAACAGCCCTTCTTATATTGACGCCGCTTATCGGAATAATGCTCAAAGCGGAAAAGGAGCGTATATGAAACTCATCATATCGGCAGGCGGGACAGGGGGGCATATCTTTCCCGGGATTGCCGTGGCTGAGACATTTGTTGCGCAAGGGCAGGATAACCAGGTGGCATTCATCGGGACGACTTACGGACTTGAGAGTAAAATTATCCCCCAGTATGGCTTCAGACTCCTTTTTGTTGAGGCGCGCCAGTTTTTGGGTAGAAGCGCAGTGTATAAGATTGCCACGCTCTTTTATATCCTGAAAGGCATATGTACATGCATGAGGGTGATAAAAAGGGAGAAACCGGATGCAATTCTCGGGATGGGCGGTTTTACATCCGTACCGGTCATATTTGCAGGAGCTATCCTTGGCGTACCGGTCTTTCTGCACGAGCAGAATGCCGAGCCCGGGCTTGCGAATAAGGTGCTTTCAAAATATGCAAAGGCAACTTTTGTCAGTTTTGAAGAGTCAAGTCAGCTCCTGAAAAGTAAAAACGTATATTATACAGGCAATCCTGTGAGAAAGGCTGTGAAAGTTCCCAGGGAGATAAAAAACGATGAAACATTCGGGATTTTCGTTTTTGGGGGAAGTAGAGGGGCAAAAAGTATCAACGAGTCGGTTCTTTCCTTATTGCCTTACATGGAGGGATACAAAAATGCCATTATTTATCATCAGACAGGGGCAGAAGACTATACACGACTTAAAGAAGCATATGAAAAAACGGAAATAGGACACGAGGTTTTTCCTTTTACCGACAACATGGCTCATTACTACAATCGGTCCGACGTAGTTATATCGAGAGCAGGCGCCTCAACAATCTTTGAGCTTGCATATTTCAGGAAAGCAGCAATACTCATACCATATCCATTTTCTGCAGGTCAGCATCAATGGAAAAATGCCTCCCATGTGGAGAATGCCGGCGGGGGATACATAATAGGAAATGATGAGGCAACCGGAGAAAGGCTTCATGGTGTCATAAAACACCTCATGAATGAGCCGGTGTTGCTGAAGCAGATGGGCGAAAATATCGGTAGGCTATATGTGGATGATGCGCAAGACAGAATCATTGCAAAGATGCAGGAAGAGGTAGAAGGGAAAAGAAAATAGCTTACAGTTCACGGAAAAGGCAAAAGGCCGGATGCCTTGGAACCAAATATGTGAACCGTGAACGGACAATCGTAGACAGGGGTTGAATATGGTTCTTCACAAGATAGAGAAGATACATTTTGTCGGCATTGGCGGTATCGGGATGAGCGGTATTGCGGAAGTGCTGTTGAATCTCGACTTTACCGTTACAGGCTCGGATATAAGGAAGACCGATACCACCGAAAGGCTTGAGCAGCTTGGCGCAAAAATATTTTATGGTCATAAAAAAGAAAATATTGAGGATGCTGACGTGGTTGTTATATCATCGGCGGTAAAACCTGACAACCCGGAAATACAAAAGGCAAAAGAGATTTTTGTTCCTGTAATACAGAGGGCCGAAATGCTTGCTGAACTAATGAGGATGAAATATAGTGTTGCCGTAGCAGGCTCACACGGGAAAACAACAACAACCTCAATAGTTTCGACGATCCTCGGACATGCAGGCCTGGACCCGACATGCGTTATTGGCGGAAAGTTGAACAGCCTCGGCAGCAATGCAAAACTTGGCGACAGCAAATTCCTGGTGGCAGAAGCGGATGAAAGCGATGGGACATTTCTCCTTCTTTTTCCGACTATTGCCGTGACAACAAACATAGATCTTGAGCATCTCGATTTCTATAAGGATATTCACGATATAAAGGCTGCCTTTTTAACCTTTCTCAATAAAGTGCCTTTTTACGGGCTTGACATCATATGCATCGATAATGCGAATGTCCAGAGCCTTATCCCTCAATTGAAGCGAAGGTATATGACCTACGGACTTTCAAAACAAGCAGACCTGAGGGCAGAGGGTGTTACGTATAATGAAGCAGGGACAGCTTTTAAGGTAGTATATAAGGGGTATGAACTGGGCGCTATCAAACTTGCCATGCCCGGCATCCATAATGTTGTTAATGCGCTGGCTGCGTGCGGCGTTGGTATAGAGCTTGATATTCCTTTTTATAAAATCGCGGAAGCGCTGGAAACATTTTCAGGCGTCCAGAGGAGGCTTGAAGTAAAATGGGACGGACACATAAAGCTCATTGACGATTACGGGCATCACCCCACAGAGGTTAAGGCCACGCTGTCGGCAATAAGGAAGATATGCAAAAAAAGGATTATCGTCGCATTTCAGCCTCACAGATACACGAGAACAAAGGCATTGATGGATGATTTTATAACCTCATTCAATGAAGCTGATATTCTGATAGTTACTGAGATATATGCAGCTTCTGAAGAAAAAATAGAGGGTATCAGCGGGATGATCTTTGCAGAAAATATACGCGCCAGCGGGCACAAGAATGTGTTCTTTGCCCCGACAAAGGAAGATGCGGCTGAAAAAATTCTGGAACTCGCACAGGCCGGTGATACGGTTGTTGCCCTCGGTGCAGGCGATATTAATAAGATCTGCGACAGACTCAAAGCGGAATGGGAAAAAGCAGTGAATAGTTGATAGTAAATTGTAAATTGTGAAAGGTAAAAAGCAGGGAAAGATTGAGAGATTGGGGAATAAAAGGGACTGTTTTAACGGATGTGCCCATGAAAAGGTATACATCCATGAAGGTGGGCGGTCCTGTAAAATACCTTGTGTACCCTGCAGATGAGGCTGACCTGCTGAAGGCGATGCGTATTTTAAGAGACGAGGGAGTCAAATACCGGTTTGTAGGCAACGGGACGAATATAATTGTGGATGATAAGGGTTTTAAAGGGGCAATCATAAGGATAACAAAGATAAGGTGTCTTCAGTACAAAAGGACTCAAAAAGGCGCTGTTGTAAAGGTCTCCGGAGGCGCCTCCTTAAAAGGATTTATAAAAGACAGCGCCATACGGGGACTTGCCGGTCTTGAAAAACTATATTGGATACCGGGCACTGTCGGCGGTGGAATCAAGATGAATGCCGGGAGTTTCGGCGTATCCATTTCTGATGTATTGGAAGGTGTGACAGTAGTGAACGATAAGGGGAATATTACAACTTTTGACAAGAAGGCTCTTTCATTCAATTACAGATCATCGCCTGTAAAAATTACGGAATGCGTTATAAATGCTGTTTTCCGGCTAAATTCAGGGGACAGAAATAAGATACAGGAAGACATGGAATATGTTCTTGTTGAAAGAAAAAAGAGGCATCCCATGGAATTTCCTTCTTCCGGTTCCATATTCAGAAGCGTGGGCAAAGAACCCGCATGGCAGTATGTGGAAAAGGCAGGCCTGTGCGGCTTTAGAATCGGCGACGCCTGTGTTTCCGAGAAACATACTAATTTTATTGTGAACCTTGGCCGTGCCACAGCGCACGACATAAAGACGCTTATTGAAAGAATTAAAAAAGAGGTATTTGAAAAACTGGGGGTTGCCCTGGAGGAAGAAGTGGAAATGTGGGGATTTGATTCATGAAAGAAAAAAAGATAGGGGTTCTTATGGGAGGAAAATCTTCGGAAAGGGAGATTTCCCTGAAGAGCGGAAAGGCAATTCTTCAGAGCCTCATACGTTGCGGTTACAACGCCGTAGGGATAGATGCGGAAAATAACCTTGTAGATAGTTTGAAAAAACAGAAAATTCAAGTTGTCTTCATTGCTCTTCACGGCAGATGGGGTGAGGACGGTACAGTACAGGGGCTTCTCGAAATGATGGGCATTCCCTATACCGGTTCAGGTGTGCTCGGTTCGGCTATCTCAATGGATAAGGGAATCATGAAGATGCTGCTGGACAGAATTGGTTTGCCTACTCCTGCCTATGCAGTTTGTCATGCCGGAGATAAAGTTAAGTTCCCTGTGCCTTTTGTTGCAAAACCGGCCAACGAAGGCTCCACAATCGGTATATCAATTGTACGAAACATTAAAGAAAAGGATGAGGCTATCAAAAATGCTCTGAAATACGACAATAAAATCCTGATAGAGAAGTATATCCAGGGGCAGGAAATAACCGTCGGCATAGCAAATAATGAGGTTTTACCTGTAATTCAGGTAAAACCGTTAAAAGGGTTTTATGATTTTGAGGCAAAATACACCAAGGGGATGACGGAATACATCATACCTGCAAAGATCAGTAAAAAAGTTGAGAAAAGGGCGCAGGACTATGCCCTGACAGTATATAAAGCCTTTGGGCTTTCAGGGTGTGCCAGGATTGACATGATGGTAGATGGAGATATCCCGCTTATAATAGATATCAATACCTCTCCGGGCATGACTGAAACATCCCTTGTGCCGAAGGCTTGGGAATATCTCGACAGGTCCTTTGACAACCTTGTTGAAGAAATTATTAAGGGGGCGTCTTTAAAAACATGAAAAAAATCCTGTATATATTTTTTCTTGTGCCTGTATGTATTTTATCCATGCTAACGACAATATACATATTTTCAAAAGACGAGCCGTTGTTCTTCATAAAGAATATCAGAATAAACGGGGCAAGCCAGTTGGAAGATAATGATATTATGGGCAGGATATCCCCTTTTATGCGTGGGAACCTGTTCAGGATAGATGTTCAAAAGATCAAAGAGGTCGTTACGTCGCATCCATTTGTAAAAGAGGTAAGGATAAAGAGGGTTTTCCCCTTTTCCATTATTATAGACGTGAAAGAAAAAACGCCCTCTGCCCTATGGGTGAATAACGAGGGCGTTATCAGTGTACTTGATGAATACGGAGAACCTTATAAAAGGTTAACAAAAGGTGAAATAAAAAATATGTTTGTTATTAATGCCGGAAATAAGACGGATGTAAAGAGTCTATACAGGGAAACGAATGGCTGGATTACAGAAGGAATTATCAAGAGAAATGCCATATCGGAAATTGCATATGACGAAGGCAGCGTGACGATTTTCGGCACAGAAGACGGGGTGGAGATAGTGCTCGGCAAGGAAGATCAGAAGGGAAGGCTGAAGAGGGCTATCTCTATCCTTGAAGACGCAAAAAAACGGGGACTCCTGATTAAGTGTATAGACGCAAGGTTTGAAAAAGGTGGAATCATCCAGGAAAGGAAGGGGTAAAATATGGATAGAGAAGACGAGCTTCTCGTAGGGGTCGATATTGGAACCACAAAGATATGTGTTGTTGTGGGGAAGGTAGTCGAGGGGAAGATAAACATAGTGGGCATAGGATCTTACCCTTCTACAGGCCTGCGAAAAGGTGTTGTTGTGAATATGGAAAGCACTATTACTTCAATAAGAAAGGCTGTAGAAGAAGCCGAATTAATGGCAGGCATAAAGATCAACAACTGCCTGGCAGGCATAGGGGGCGCTCACATCAAGAGCTTTAACAGCAACGGTGTTGTTGCAATTAAAGAGAAAGAAGTGAAACACGATGATATAGCAAGGGCGATTGATGCTGCAAAGGCAATTGCAATACCGGCAGACAGAGAACTCCTTCATGTCATCCCCCAGGAATTTATCATAGACGACCAGGACGGGATACGGGACCCCCTTGGGATTACAGGGGTCAGGCTTGAGGTAAAGGTACATATTGTTACCGGCAGCGTCTCGTCTGCACAGAATATCATAAAGTGCTGTCGTATGGCAGGGCTTACAGTAGACGATATAATACTCGGGCAGCTTGCTTCATCGGAGGCAGTTCTCACGCCCGAAGAAAGAGAGATTGGCGTTGCTCTGGTTGATATCGGAGGCGGTACAAGTGATATTGCCGTATTTTCAACGGGCAGTATAAAACATACATCGGTTTTGCCCTATGGAGGCAATAGTATTACGAATGACATTGCCATCGGATTGCGAACACCTATTGATGATGCAGAAAAGATAAAGAAGAAATACGGCTGCGCTTTTTCAAATATGATAGGTGCTAATGAAACCATTGAAGTCCCGAGCGTGGGCGGGAGAAAACCGAGAACACTTATGCGAAAAACCCTTGCAGACATAATAGAGCCCAGGGTTGAAGAAATATCCTCCATGATCTATGACGAGATCAAAAAATCAGGATTCGAAAGACTGCTTGCATCAGGCGTTGTCCTCACCGGAGGGTGTGCGAACCTTGAGGGCATTCCCGAGCTTGCCGAAAATATCTTCAACCTCCCTACAAGAAGGGGGTACCCTGTGGGCGTGGGCGGCCTTATTGATGTGGTTAATAATCCTATATATGCAACCGGGGTCGGGCTTCTTGTATATGGATTCAAGCATTCCAATATAAAGCGGCGCAAAAGGTATAATAGTAAGAAATCATTAAAGAAATTAATAAATAGTAATAATCTTCTCAACAGGATGAGGGAATGGTTTAAAGAAATTTTCTAAGGAGGTGTTGTTGTGAGCAGAGTCTTTTATATGGATGAGGATAACGGTTTTTCAGCAAAACTAAAGGTTGTAGGGGTTGGGGGCGGCGGATGTAATGCTTTAAACAACATGGTGGACGCAGGCGTTCCCGGTGTTGAGTTTATCGGAGTCAATACGGATGTCAAGTCCTTGAGTACATGTAAGGCTTCAGTTAAGATACAAATAGGAGGCAAATTGACCAGGGGGCTCGGTGCAGGTGCGGACCCGGAGGTCGGCAGGAAGGCAGCCCTGGAAGATACGGAAAAGATTATCGAACACCTGAAGGGCGCTGATATGGTCTTTATTACGTGCGGGCTTGGAGGTGGCACCGGAACAGGCGCATCTGCAGTCATCGCGGAGATTTCAAGGGAACTGGGCGCCTTAACAGTAGCAATTACGACAAAGCCCTTTTCTTTTGAAGGCAAAGACAGGATGAAACAGGCAGAAAACGGGGTAATCCAGTTAAAAACCCGAGTCGATTCTCTCATTACCATACCTAATCAGAGGCTTATGTCTATCGGCGGCAAACATATGACCATTATGGAAGCTTTTTTCAAGGCAGATGAGGTACTCCTCAATGCTGTCAGAAGTATATCAGATTTGATAGTAGGGTCAGGCCATGTAGTTGTAGATTTTGCGGATGTAAGGACCATCATGAGTGAGCGAGGGATGGCAATCATGGGTATCGGGGAATCCTCCGGTGAAAACAGGGCAAGGGATGCAGCCCAGAAGGCCATATCAAGTCCACTTCTTGAAGATATCTCTATTCACGGCGCAAGAGGGGTGCTGATAAACGTAACAGGCAATAAAGACATGACCCTCCATGAGGTGCACGAAGCCTCCTCATTAATTCAGGAACAGGCGCACGATGAAGCAAAGATCATATGGGGACTTGTCTATGATGAGAGCATGGAAAATGCGATGAGGATAACGGTCATCGCCACCGGTTTCGAAGAAAAGGCTATCGTGGATGAGGATGTACCCGATATGTTCAGCAAAAGCAGGCTTTTTGAAAGCGAAGACCTGCCTCCCTTTATGAAGAAAAAGGTTGCAATAGACTACAAAGAAATAAAGATGAAAAGCGATATCATTGATATTGACGACGACAGATACGATATCCCGACTTTTTTGAGGAAACAGGCCGACTGATTTTGGATTTTGAATGTTGGATTTTGAATTGCGGATTTTGGAATAAAATGGTTCAAGCTGTTTAAACAGCATAGCATGCAATTTTGAATTATTATGAAAAAGGTTTTATGTAAATCCAAAATCCAGAGTCCAAAGTCCAAAACAAAGGCACAACCAACAGGGCGCAAAGAGCTTCTTGCATCCGAGAACGGAACAATAGTAAAAAAATGGGGCAATAAAATCCATGTATGCGTGGTATTTCCGAACACGTACTATATAGGCATGTCCAACCTCGCCGCCCATATCCTGTATAAAACACTCAATAGTTATGATGATGTTGTCTGCGAAAGGTGTTTTCTCGAAGAGAATGGTGAATGCGTATCCATTGAGAGCGGAAGGCCTCTTAAATCTTTTGAATGCATATTTTTTACAATATCCTTTGAAATGGATTTTATAAACATCCCGAAGATTTTACGTCTTTCTTCCATACCAGTATATTCTGAAGAAAGAAAAAAGAACGATCCCATCATTGTTGCCGGGGGTATCTGCGTGATTTCAAACCCGGAGCCCATCCACAGCTTTATTGACCTCTTTATCATGGGTGACATCGAGTCAACCATCCCGGATTTTATGGAAAAGTTCAGGGAAATGAGAGGCAAAGACAGGAAAGAAGCAATTGATGAATTGAGCAAATTCGATTGGGTCTATAATCCGGCAAGGCTCAGGGTTTCGTACCAGGAAGATGGGATTGTAGGGTCTTTTACGCCGGAAGATTTTATTGTAAAGATAAACAGGTATAGAGGTAAAACCCTGGGAACATCAGCCATTGTTGCGGAAAAGACTGAATTTTCCGATATGTTCCTCGTAGAAGGGACGCGTGGCTGTCCCTCAAAATGCCCCTTCTGCCTTTTAGGCAATTCCTACCGCTTTGTCTGCGATAAAATCCTCCCGCTTAAAACCGATATGGAGGATATTGGTATTATCGGGGGAGGAGTTTCGTTCCATCCGCATCTTGTAGAAATCACTACCGCGCTTAAAGCTGCCGGCAAGCGCGTCCATTTTCCTTCCTTAAGGCTTGATGAAATTCCGCTTTCAATTATAGAGCTTATGCGGGATGAGATTAAAACATTGACCTTCGGGATTGAGGCGGGCACGGAAAGACTGAGGGTCGTTATCGGCAAGCCCTTAACGGATCAGGAGATTTACGATAAATTAAGCGCCATACTGAAAATTAAGCCCTTTAATCTGAAACTCTATTTTATGATCGGCCTGCCCGGTGAGACGATGGAAGATATAGAGGGTATTGTGGAGCTTGTGAAACACGTTAAGCATATAATGGTTAAGGAAGGCGCAAAGAGAGGTTTTGTCGGCAGCGTTACCGTCCACGCGAGTCCCTTTGTCCCGAAGCCCTCCACCCCTTTTCAGCGGTTTCCCATGAACGATATAGATGAACTAAAGGACAAGATTAACCGGTTAAAAAGATCTCTTGCCAAGGTTGATAACACATATTTTACCCATGAGTCGGTAAAGTACAGTTTTGTCCAGGCTGCACTTGCCCGGGGCGACAGAAGGCTGAAAGATATTATTCTGAAATTTGCCGACAATGTGAGCTTAAGCAGAATCATGAAGGACAGCGCCATTAATCTGAATTTTTACGCACTGAGAGAGCGGGGCAAGGACGAGATTATGCCGTGGGATTTTATAAAGGTTCAGTAATACTTTTCAGGTTGTTTTCTTAGCTGGTCAACGTCATGAAACAAATCCTCATCTGCGGCGCTCTGCCGCGCCTTGCGATCCTCCGACGT
The DNA here is from genome assembly GCA_026388255.1 of Pseudomonadota bacterium. Taxonomy (NCBI): domain Bacteria; kingdom Pseudomonadati; phylum Pseudomonadota; species Pseudomonadota bacterium. The sequence continues at coordinate 92,247 of JAPLKC010000080.1, forward strand.
ACGTTAAGTATAGTTTTACGGGCTGCAAAGCTTGCATCTCATCTACATCTGAAGAATTTCTTCCATGACGTCGCCCACTCCAAGCCGGATTAGCACCAACCTTCGCGCTGGTGCTAATCCGGCAGAAAAAAGGAGGCTTTATACCAATAATGCGAATTGATATTAGAAAAGCTATTCACATTATTAGGAATGTCCCGATAGTCCCCTTCAAAAACAGCGTCATACCGGCGAAAGCCGGTATCCAGAGGTGTTTAATTTTCTGGATGTTCAAACTAATTCAAATCCAATCGACAAATCCGGTGGAATAACGTTTATTCGGAGTTATCTTCTTTTATTAATAATCATCTGAATTGTAGTGTTATCCAGTTAGGAGATCATGGAAAAAGCTGTTTAATTTTATCAATTTTATTGAATAATTACTTGAACATTGATATTATCCATAAAACTATATAATAACTGATTATGCCCAAGGATAGAGATATAAGATGAGCAAAATAATCAATAAAGAAAAAATGATGATCGTAGAATCCATCAACAGAAGACCGTATGGTGCTAAGTTGTCTGTTCTGCTTGATGATTCAACACGCATGATACTTCACGGTGAGGCATGTTTGTTGACCAATACCGGCTACATTGTCAAGGTCTGTCCAACAAAATCGCCATCTACTAATGAATCCTAAACTGCATCTGGGTTTCGAGCATGGGAAATCTTTGTGGAAGGATTCGCTACGGCAGGAGAAGCCGAGAAAAAGGGGCTTGAGATAGCTTTTGGAATATTGTGGGGAGCAATCTCTGAAAACTACTCCGTTCGTCTTCAGTATCAGACTCCTCTGCCTTGCGTGGTCTATGACCGTTCAAGGCAAGGATCAGGCGCTTTTCTCACGGCAAGCGCCACCGTTATATTTGGAAAACCTCTGGCAAGTATTACAAATGCGATTGATGAAGGGCTTTCGTCCAAGGAAAGTGGTAATGAGAAGCTCATGCTGGCAATGGAGCTTTTTGCTTCCGCTAGGCAGGAATCAACGGAAAGATCACGCTTTATTGGCCTGGTTTCATCTCTGGAGCCTTTGGCAGAGCAGCAGGTCTTTACCCCTGAAATATCCACAGTGATAGATCATTTTAAGGGCCAGATCAAGGACTTGAAACTACCTTCCCGCATTGAGGCATCGTTGTTGGGGCAAACAGAGGGCCTATATACCGAGTCTGTTTCGAGTGCAATACGCAGACTAATCAATGAAACTCTGCCTGATGACAGTAAGGCATTGCATGTCATAGAAGATGCCTACAATTTACGGAGCCGCATTCTGCACGACGGCACCACCGATGCGGATTTGAATCAAAAGAGTCGGGAAGTGGAGGCCGTTGTGAGGCAGGTTATCGCCTCCAGAGCCGCTCTTCGTCTTAGAGTACCATGAATCAAGTGCACGGCATAACCCGTGGATGGAGCCAATCGGCCATAAAGGGGCCTCTGGCTGATCCTGTTAGGCACAGAGATACTGACATGAATGAAACACGAGTTATGACGACATCATCATGAGGTGACTATAGAATGGATCAGGAAACACTAGAGGAAATTTGGGCCGAATTCTGCTTTCATTTGTCGGATAATGTTAGTCCAAGCATCAATGAGAATATCTTTGAACAAAAGGTATTGTTCACGCTGGAAAAGCTCCTTGGATGGAGTCAGTTCAAGGGGGAGATCAAGGTAAGGCCTTCGCTTCAGATCGGGCGTCAGAATTTCATAACCCCGGACATAGTACTATACACCCCCGACAATAAGGCCGTCATTGTTTTGGAGATAAAAAGGCCTGTTGAAGACTTAGGTAGACCCGGGACTTTCGGACAGCTTCAGTCCTATATGCGCCAAACCAAGGCTGATTTCGGTTTTCTTGTAGGCAAAGAGATTCGTGTCTACTACGATGGGATTCTGAGCCCGAACGCCGATCCGCTCTTATTGTCCAAAATCCGCTTCAAAAGTGATTCTGCGGAAGGGACCGACTTTGTCGAGCTTTTCAATAGGGACAGTTTTATTGCGGGAAAATATGAATCGTATTTGAAAGCGCACATAGACCGATTACAGCAGGAACGGAAAATAGATGCCGTAAGAGAGCGTTTGCAATCTGAGGAAACCAGCCAGAGATTACTTAAACTCCTTCAGCATGATATCACGGACGTAGAAACACAAATCCTGATGGAAGCAATGAAGGGCCTAATAATAAAGGTATCATACGGCAAAACTCTTCAGAACATAAGATCAGTATCTCTTGGAATAGCAATATCAAACAAGCGGCAGGATTTTATTTTTGTCTGCAAAAACAAGGCTTCAGGAAAGTATTTCATCTATATAGAAGATCTTAAAGATGATCATATTCGCCTAATCAATCCCGATGGCGGGCAAATTGACCTCAACGCCGACCTCTTTGAGGAGCCCAAGGACGAAACTGTTGACTATCTCCTATCTTACAAATTGATAAACGAAACGCAGCTTGGAAAATACCATCAATATGTGTCGTCGCAGCCCGAGGACCACGATACGGCAGTCGACCACAATTCGGATAAAGCGAAGACCACGAAGAGACTGCCATCTAACGGCAGTACCATGGGTCGAAAGAACCGTAGCCCCTCTGCTTATGAATGGAGCAGGGGGGTGCCTGAGTTGTCAAGAATCTCAGGCCGCGCTACTTGGAGAGCAATCTGCGACTACTTGAAGGTTTACGTAGGTGCGGACTCAGCGAGACGGGCACTAAAGGACTGGGCCAGAGAGAACCGACGCGGTTGGCCACCAATCCCTGAACCATTATCTCGGGGGAAAGGAACATGAAACATGCGAATTCAACTTCAAAGTACACCACATGGATTGAGTAGGTGGACGGAAATGGGGACATCCTATACTCCTCCTGTCAAGCAATTTTCCACTAAAAAATAATTCATATAAAATCCTGTTATTATAACATACTCCTTTTTAAGGACGTAGGTGGGGACATCCTTCAACACTTCAATTAAACAGATGGCGGGAAGTAAAATAAAAAGTCATAAATCTTCAATAATGAGACTTTGCAGACACTGTGTCTGCAACAATTGCAGAAAATGTTTCTGCAAAATTAAAAATCCCAGTAAAGCCAATACAGTCTTTGGTTTGAACAATTAGGTATATTTTGCTTGCACTGTGCGTTTAGACAATTAAGTATATTTTGCTTGCACTGTGCAAGCAAGCATGGAAACCTTTTTAAATATGTTTTTTATGGAGTACAAAAAGGCAAAATAAGAAGGTTCTTAAAACCGGCTGGTTTTACTCTCCCTGAAAGTTGGAAGGCGAAGGGAACACGCTTGAGATGTTAAGGAAAAAACAGAAGGATTATCAGCCCTTGACGGCCTGTTGCTCCTGGCTCCTGTTGCTCCTGGCATTTTCACGCCGTCGCTGACAACACAAGGGGCAATGCATTTAAACCGGTATTTCCAACAGTATTTTCCCATAATCAACATGTGGTATAACCCGTTTTCTCTCTGTTTCAATCTTTTCAAGGGCAACCAACCCTATTTCCGATAAAAGCTTCAAATCCTGATTCACGCTTTTCAGGTCTCTGTTGAGAATCTTTGCCAGCTCGTATATAGAACCCGGTTTATTCTTGCGTATGGTTTTAAGGATAAGGAGTCTGTTATTGGTGAGAACATTCCTCATGGTATCAATGGAATCAAAATAGAGACCTTCCTCTTTTTTTACCTTCTTTCCACTCTCCAATTTTTTCCAGGCTTCAGAGAAGTCTTTTAAACTTGTTTTTAAATCTTTGATCCCGATGTCAATCTTCTTTGCTTTCATATCTCACCCTTTTTGATTTTTTCTACATCACTATTGAAATCCTCAATCAAAATGTCCATTCCTTTGAACTCGTAAGGATGTTCTTTATTTTTGTAATGCCTGTGATCACCCTTTCCCTCTCCGTTGTCATAACCCAAAACCCGTTTACCGTCCCTGATGTATACGAGAGAATATCTGTAGCCATAAGGTTTGTCCTTAGTCTGCGGTACCTTCCATATTTTCATCTCAGCAATATCACCATTGGATTCAACGTTCTTTCTGTAAAATAAAAGTTCACCATCCATATAGGGTATGTTATACCTTATACATTAATATGTCAATGCAAATCGGAGGGGCGTTGACACGGCAAACTAATTTGGGGTCGGACCAAACCATTTAAAAGCAGTGCAGGGGAGATGGGGACTTCAATAATTCAATTAAACAGATGGCGGGAAGTAAAATAAACAGTTATAAATCTTCAATAATGAGATTTTTCAGAAAATGTTTCTACAAAATTTAAAACCCCCGTAAAGCCAATACAGACTTTGGTTTGGGTAATTAAGTATATTTTACATTCACTGTGAATGTAAGCATGGAAACCTATTTTAAATTGTATTTTATGGAGTACAGAAAGGCAAAAATAGAAGGTTCTTAAAACAGGCGGGTTTTACTCTCCGCGGAAGCGGGAAAACACTCGATGGCAGGCCTCCTGAATTTTAGGAAACAGTTTTAAGAACCATAGCCCGAAATACAGTGTCTGTATTGACTCTCCAGAGATTTCAAGAGTTTCTGCCACTGTGGCAGAAACTTCTTCCAGTACATATTCTGGAGAACAATTGTAATTCACTAAATTAGGTTCTTCCTTATTCTTGCTATTTTCTGAGCACAATAATTGCATTAAGAAAATGTTGGGCGTAAAATAACTGAAAAACTTCGGGCATAAGTCCAAGAATATGATATAATTTGAGACATGAAAATTGAATGGGACCCAAAAAAGGCAAAATCCAATCTTAAGAAACATGGAGTCTCATTTGAGGAAGCAGCAACAGCCTTGAGTGACCCCATGGCTGCAACTGGCGCTGATCCTGATCACTCAATAGCCGAAGAGCGCTTATTACCTTTGGCGTTTCAGAAAAAAGACGGCTTGTGGTGGTATCTCACACCGAGAAAGATGAAACAATTCGAATCATAAGTGCCCGCAAAGCGAGCAAAGGAGAACGAGAACTCTATGAAGAAAAATAAAGAACCTGATAAAGAAGAATTACGGGCGGAGTATAAGAGCTCTGATTTTCCCGGCGGTCTTGTACGGGGTAAATATGCAAAGCGTATGAAAGAATCATCCAATGTCATTGTCCTTATGCCAGAAGTTTCTCAGGTGTTTCCAAATGAAGAGGCGGTTAATAACGCTCTTCTTTCACTTATTGATATTGCACAAAAAACAACACGCCAAACAAGGCGTTCCACTGGATCACCCAAAAAACGGGCTTCCCAGTGAACTTTGTGTTGGAACCGAATGATAGGATAAACAGTCGTAAATCTTCTGTTATTGAGACCTGCGGACACAGTGTCCGCAACACTTGTAGAAAATGTTCCTACAGAATTTAAAATCCTCATAAAGCCAATACCAGCTATAGTTAAATACATTTTTCCTGCAATGTGCAGCTTGCATATAAATATATTTCTGAAGGCGCATTGCCTCAAAATAAGATTGAAGACGCAGTCCATGCAGCGGCAGCGACAGTCTTCATGGCATATTCTTGTGTAGGGACTCTGTTTTATGGGAGTCTGGTCTTGCAATCATACAATTCTTGTGGGGGGGGCGAAAGATACGCACTTGACATTTCATTAAACAACAATTGACCGAACGGGGAGATAGTAAATTTTCTTTGACAAAATTGCGGAGAAATGAAATCATGTAATCGGGTGGGGCAATAAGCACGGGTCCAAGTACCGGTTTAGAGGTTACGTTCCGGGGCGTCAGGACAAAATCCTGTTTTCAGGAGCGCCTAATCTCATTGTGCTATTGTCCCCACCCTTTTTGTAAACAATGAGGAATAAAGTTCCGTTTATCATGCGGATGCAGTCAATCGCCGACAAAAGTCGGCTCTTGCCGATGGCTGTGTTGGACACACGGATATAGACATAGTATGCTGGGGGTCTAACAAATATGAATATTGGAATTATTGGTGTAGGGGGTGTTGGAGGATATTTCGGGGGAAAGATCTGTAAAGAGATCTTAAGTCAGGGAGCAAAAGTCTACTTTGTAGCGAGAGGCAGGCATCTTGATGAGATTCGCAAGAAAGGTCTCCATGTCAGCACCACCACAGAAGGAGATTGGATTTGCAACCCGACTTTGGCCACTGATCGTATTGAAGAACTGCCTGTTCTAGACGTTTGTTTGTTGTGCGTCAAATCCTACGACCTAAAGAGTGTGGTTCTGCAGTTTGGCGGCAAGGTGTCAGACTCCACGTTAATGATCCCTTTATTGAATGGCATTGATATCTATGAAAGAATCAGAGAAAATCTCCATCTTGCCAGTGTCCTGCCTGCTTGTGTGTATGTAGGCACGCATATAGAAGCCTTTGGAAAAGTGACTCAAAACGGTGGGGCATGCAAAATCCTCCTCGGTAAGGACCCACAACAGGCAACCACAGTTCCCGATTCACTTTTCGAACTTTTCAGGACGAGCAGGATCAACTATGAATGGTTTGACGACGTTTATCCTGAGATTTGGGGAAAGTATGTGTTTATCGCCAGCTTTGGCCTTGTGACGGCAGCTTTTAATAAAACACTCGGTCAAGTTGTGGAATCACGTTTCTTAAGTGACTATGTCCTTTCCGTCATGACTGAGATTGTCGGGCTTTCCCGGAAGATAGGAATTAATTTGCCGGAAACAATAATCACGGACTCCTTTCAAAAGGGGCACAATTTCCCTTATGAAACGAAAACATCGTTCCAGCGTGACTTTGAAAATGTGCACAAACCGGACGAACGCGATTTGTTCGGAAGCACGGTCCTTCGTTTGGGTAAACAATTTGATATCGATACCCCTGTTACACAGAAGTTGTGGGATATCCTGAATAATAGAAAACCTCTACCGGATGAAGGCGAATTGGTATAACTTTTATTTTGGTGCCCCCATCCCCTACCACATGCGTGTCCCCATCTCCGGCCCGAGGTCGTGTTGTGTTACGGATAGTTCTGACCGGTAGGGCGAATCATGATTTCGTTGACATTGACATGAGGCGGCAATGTAAGCAGCCAGTAAATTCCTTCGGCAATATCCTGGGGTTCAACTAATTTACCGAATTGGTCAACCGTATTGAAGAAGTTCTCCTCATTGTAACCGGCTACCCCCTGGAATTCGCTAAGCACGATACCGGGCATAACCAGGGAAACACGCACTCCATGTACGCAGATTTCACGGCGAAGAGCTTCCGCAAATGCAGAAACGGCGAATTTGCTTGAACCGTAAAAGCTGCCGAAGGGCGAGATGTTTCGTCCGACTACCGAACCGATGGCTATTATGTCTCCTCTTTTCTGTTGGATCATGTATTGTCCGGCACGGCGCATCAGGTAGGCCGCACCAAGAACATTGACCTGGTAAAGTTCCTGCCACCTGGATTCGTCGCTGTTGAGTATGCTGCCTGCCAGTCCGTGGCCCGCGTTGGCAACAACGATATCATACTTGTACCCTCCTTCTTCCCAAGCTAAAGCGCTGTTAAGAAGCAAATCAATGTCTGTCTGAATGCTTGCGTCACCTGCCACAACGAGAGCTTTACCATTGTGGTCGGAAATTTCCGAAGCCAGTTCATCCAGCCTTTCTTTACGGCGAGCCTGAATCACCACCGCAGCGCCTGCCTGCGCGAGGGTCAAAGCTGTGGCACGTCCTATGCCGGAACTGGCGCCGGTTATGATGGCTGTCTTGCCGGCAAGAAGTCGATTTACCATTCTCTCATTTACTCTGTCATAGCTCATTTTTTTGCCTCCCTTTTGTGATTAAGGCAAACACACATCTCCCGCCAATGTCTTCAACATCCTTTATGTTGCCTGTTATGAGATTTTTGAAACAGCAAGGATATATATACTCCTATTACTATTGCAATCGCATCAAAAACACAGCGATACAATAAGTCCGATACCGGATAATCAATAAATAATAGTGCAAATAAATTAAAGATAAACCAGTTGAGCCCGAAGATAATCCCGCCAAACAACAGGGCCTGTTTCAGAGGACTTCCCTGCCCTATATGCCTGCCGACCAATCCGTACATGACTCCAACCCAACAGCCCATTGCCGCTGTCCACAGGAAAGTTGCGAGCGGTCGTACAGCATAGGTTGACTCAATATGAAGCACTGTGTAAGAGAAATATCTCATTGCCACATATGTCACAGAAATTATCATCATAGCAGGGAATGCTCTATGCCTGTCTTTCTCCCTATCCGGCATATCATCGGACATATACTTCCCGAGCAGGAGACTCATGCACAGTATTGCGCAGCCATCGGCTATTCCTGTATAGACTTCGCCGAAAAAGGAGACCGGAAAGAGCACATAGGCTTCGATCATGCCGATGAAATACATTCCGCCCAATGCAATTCCGAAGGCTCCGCCTTTTTGAAGCTTTGTTCCCGGGAGGTTTTTCTGAATCATAAGAAATATCAGTCCCTTGATGCAGAATGCCAAGATAAGAGATGCAGAAGCAGCCGGCAGAAACCAGCCGGATGTTATCACAATGCTTTGAACTCTGGTGCTCACATTCATCAATGGATCCTGCTGCACTTGATGTAGAAGAACATCAAACACTGTGCTTGCAATAATTATGAGAAAGAATTTCAAACTCTGTTTTTTCAGTGTATGTGTTGCCATATTTTACTCCTCTTTCATATTCTGATTTATTATCTTCCTCAGAATTCTAACAATTATCATGGAACAAAGGGAAAAAGAGGGAGACAATTGTGCCGGTTCCCGGAGTGCTCTCGACTTCTATCTTCCCCTGGTGAGACTCCATAATTGTCTTGCAGAGGCTCAGACCCAATCCGTATCCCCCTGTATGTCTGGATCGCGACTTGTCTACCCGGTAGAAAGGTTCAAAGATATAGGGCAGTTCTGTTTCCGGAATACCGATACCCCGGTCATGAATCTGAATAATTGCGTATTGAGGATCTTCCTTCCATAAGAGCCTTACAGGTTCACCGTCATGAGGGGAATACTTGACGGCATTATTGATAATATTATTGAAAACAATTTTCACGAGCATAGGATCGCCGTGGATGCAGGCGTTGTCCGGAATGTTGTCGATCCTGATTCCCGGCGGTCTGTTCGCATAGATTGCAGAAATTTCGTGGAAGAAAGCCTCGACAGATATTGCTTCAATGCGCAGGCCCTCTGTTGTATTCCTCAGCCTGGCAGCTTCCAATATTTCAGAGATCATTATTTCCATTTCCCGGATATCGTCGGCGATGTTCTCTTTCGTCTGCCCATCAGGCATCAATTCAAGAGCAACTTTCACGCGCGTTAAGGGGGACCGCAATTCATGGCTTACATCCAGAAGAAGCTGATCTTTGGCATAGAGCATGCTTTGGACCCGAAGCGTCATGGCGTTGAAAGCCTCTGCAAGATGATTGAACTCTGTTGTGTGACTTGAGGGAACCCGGTGATCGAGATGGCCGTTGCCGACCTGCCGGACACCTTCGGAAAGAGATTTCACAGGTCTCAGGATATGCCTGATTACGAGGTAGGCAGCCAGGACAACAATCGTCAGGAGAAGAATCAACACGATTATAAATACTATCTTCCTGATCTCCAGCGGGGGATGGGTTTGAAAACTGAAAATGTATACGTGGGGGCCTTGCGATAAGGTGATAATATGTTTCCCATTTTTGAAGGGTATCCTTATAAATCGGTTCTTTTGATCATTTTTTAATCGGAGCTTGCCACTCTGGGGGATTTCATTCGATGTTGTCCATGTCAGATCCGGACTTTCGTAGCGTATCTGCAGGGCAGATTGTTTGACGATCTCCTTTGCCCGATCCAGGCTCGGCGGCGTTCCCAGGTCTTTAATGATGTAGTCGAGATACTGATCAATGTTGTACTGCCACGCCCCTCTCCAGGTTTCCTTTGCAGCATGAATAAAAAATACGGCTACAATGAGATTTATGCTGATTCCGGCAGCCAGGAGAGTGAGAAGAATTTTTGTAAAAACCGAATGAATGAGCCTCTGAAATCTGCTATTCGCCATCTTCGCTCTCCTCGACAATAAAGACATATCCGGTTCCCCAGACAGTTTTAATGAATAAAGGCGACTTCGGGTCATCCAGCAATTTCGAACGGAGGCGGCTCATAACTATATCCACGGAGCGGTCAAAGGCCTCGTATTCAATCCCCCGCAGGGCATCCATTATATGGTCACGGCTCATCACAATGCCCGCATTATTTGCCAGCAAGGACAGTGCCTGGAACTCAGTGGTGGTCAGATCGACGGGTTCATTGTTGAGCAGGACTGTCCGTCTCTGAAAATCGATGAAAAGAGGTCCGAACCGTCGCTTAGGGGTAACTGTAGAATTTCCTGTACGCCTGAGAATTGACTGAATACGTGCAACCAATTCCCGGGGCTCAAAGGGTTTGGCGAGATAATCATCTGCGCCCAGTTCGAGTCCCACAATCCTGTCGGTAACTTCCCCTCTCGCAGTGAGCATGAGAATCGGGGTTGTATGGGATCGTCGTATCTGCTTGCAGACTTCAAAACCATTCATACCGGGTAGCATCACATCAAGGATGATCAGTTGCGGCTGAAGTGTTTTAATTTTCTTCATCCCCTCTTCGGGGCGGGTAGCACTTTCGATGGAAAACCCATAATTACCGAGATAATCCTTCAGTAAATGGTTGAGTTTCTCGTCATCATCGATAATAAGGATTGTTTTCTTCAATATAGGCTCCAAAGTTCAGGGAAACGGCGCCCGCTTCTCGCTTCACGACGGGCGCCGTTTTTGTCAATTCCAGCAATTATGACGGTCTCTCAGATATTTCACGAGCCGTTCCTTTTGTTCAGGGCTGAGCGTGCTGTGAAACTTTGTCAGTTTGTCGATCATCAGAGATGAGAATTCATCCATTCTGGCCTTTTTCTCATTGATCATTTTCTTGAGTTTTTCCTGGTCGATAATGTCACTCTGAAGCAGGGCCAGGAATTCTTCTTTCTTGGACGCATGATTTTTCTTCATCTCCGCCATTTTTTTCTTCAATTCCTCTTTGATGCCCTCAAGCTCTTGCTGCTGTGCTTCATTCAATTCCAGTTTTGATTTGAGCTTTTCAGTAACACGGTCTGCCATCTTTTCAGGTGTAGGGCGATGGCATCCGCCGAGAAAAGCAACACAAATTAAGAGAATCGGAACACATATTCCTGCTACACATTTTTTTAACATAGGTTCTCCTTTCAGGTAAATAGGGTATTTTTGCCACAATGACCCGCTGTTATTTCAGCGTCCATCCTTTTTCAAAAAGCTGATTTTTATCTTACCGGTCACCTCCTTCCATGCATTTTGTACTTTCTGTATCTGTTCTTTCATGGGTAATAACCTCATGGTTATGAGGAACAACCAGAATATCTCTTCTGCGGTCTTTTGGTTCAGCTTCCAATTGACAGCTATAAAGTATAGAAACTGCATTGTCATTCAGAAGAAATACCATTTTTCTTTTGATAATGTTTTTCATGAAGGTAAAAGTGTGTAACAAAGTGTAACAGTATTGCGGGAGGCAATTAGAGGTGATTTATGATATAATGAGGTAATGGAGGGAGACATAATAAATACCGGCAAGGTTTCAATCATAAGGTTTTCAGATGCAGAACGCATTCAGGTTGACGATATTGTTATTGTTGAAGAACCTTTAGAGATATTCATTGACGATGAGCCCTTCTATACGACAATGCGGATGCCAGGTGAAGAAATATTGCTTGCCCTTGGCATATGCTTTACTGACGGCATTATAGATTCCATGGAAGACGTGACAGGCGTAAATTATTGCAGTGATGTTTCCCGGAATAAGATCAATGTTTATTTGAACTCTCAATTAAATAAGAAAGACCGTCTCAAGAATAAACAAAGACGCTCGACAGCATATTCGAGCTGCGGCATCTGCGGCATGGATATGATCGAGGGCATGACCAACACCACTGGCAGAATAGAGCAGAAGGTAACAATGGATATCGCAACTATCTCCAACATGCAAAAGGCTATACAGGAAAACCAGGTTGTCTTTCCTTTAACAGGCGGAACTCATGCTGCAGGAATCTTCAGTGCAGAAGGAGAACTTCTGTCATTTTCGGAAGACGTGGGAAGACACAACGCCCTCGACAAGGCCATCGGAAAATTGTTATTCAACCGTAGCACCGCTAAGGCTGCTGTCGTTGTTTTAACCTCAAGGCTCAGCTTTGAGATGGTTCAAAAAGCTGCCCGCCTGGGTGCTGAAATCATCTGCGGGGTATCATCGCCCACCTCTCTTGCCATAGATCTGGCGAAAACAGTAAATCTTACCCTTATCGGGTTCCTGCGGGGCAACCGAGGGAATATTTACACCTGCCCCGGGCGTATTAAAAACGGTTTTGCCTGTCATTAACATCACAAACAGAGAGATTTTATTGTTCTTCATGAACATGCCAACAACCAAAGGTTTGCATAAAAATCAGGTAACAGCCGGTAATAAAAACAGAATAAACGGTATACAATTTTTAGAAATCTACTGGTGTATTTTCTTGACAATAAAGGAAAATAAGGCTATAAAAAGATTAAAATGTGTAACAAATTTAAATAATATGTAGAATAAGGGGGTATGGATGTTAAAAGAATCATTAGTATCGGAGTTTCAAAAAATCGTTGGAAAAGAGAACGTCCTTACAACACCGGAAGCGTTGAAGGCATACTCATACGATGGGACTACGAGCTGGATCCATGAACCTGATTGCGTCGTATTTCCAAAAACCACTCAGGAGATCTCTGAGATCATGAAGATTGCCAATGCTGAAAAGATACCCGTGACCCCGAGAGGAGGGGGCACAAACGTAAGCGGCGGTTCTGTCCCCTGGCTTGGAGGGGTTGTCCTTTGCACGACAAAGATGAACACAATATTGAAGATTGATAAGGAAAACCTGACAGCTACCGTTGAACCCGGAGTCGTGCTTCAGGACCTGACCCTCAAACTGGCAAAAGAGGGGCTGTTCTTTCCCCCTGATCCCCAGAGCTTCCTCGGTGCTACTCTGGGCGGGATCATAGCGGAAAATGCCGGTGGCCCAGCCTGTGTAAAATACGGTGTGACAAAACAGTATATCCTGGGTCTTGAGGTTGTGTTCCCTGACGGCAGGATTGCAAACTTCGGCGGCAGGACATTGAAGAATGTAGTCGGTTATGATCTGCTCCATATCTTTGTCAGCTCTGAGGGCACACTCGGCGTTATCACAAAGGCAGAACTGAAGCTCAACCCCATACCGCCTGCAAAGAAAACGATCATGGCAGTATATGCAGAAATAGCAATGGCAGGCGAGAGCGTATTCAGGGTCCTGGAAAACGGGGTAATACCCGGCAAGATTGAACTTCTCGATAACTGGGTAATCAACAGAATAGAAGAGATGATGCCTATGGGACTTCCAAAGGATGCCGATGCAGTGCTGCTCTTTGAATGCGATGGAATCCCGGAAGCAGTTGAAAAAGAGACTGAAAAGATTGTTGAGATTACGAAAAAATATGGAGCCACGGATGTCAGGGTTGCAAAGGATGTAGATGAGGCAAATAAATACTGGATGGCAAGAAAGGCGGGCTTTGCGGCAGTCTTTGGAAAAGCGCCTACGGTTATGGCAGAAGACGTTACGGTTCCAAGGGGCAAGATTCCCGAGTTTATAAAAAGGTGCAGGGATTTGTCAAAGAAATATGACGTTGAGATGTGCATACTGGGTCATGCAGGTGACGGCAACCTCCATCCTGCCATACTTTCGGATATAAAAAACAAGGACCTCTATGAGAGGGCTTTAAAGGCAATGGACGGGATCATTGAGGGCGCTGTCGAGTTTGGCGGCGTACTCTCCGGAGAACATGGCATAGGTCTCGAAAAACAAAAATTCTTCAGAAGAACCATGGATCCTGTTGCCGTTGATCTGATGATGAAGATCAAGGCGCTTCTTGATCCGAACAACATCATGAACCCGGGCAAGATCTGGGATTAGCATATAAGGGGGTTGAGCTTGAAAGACCTGAAAGAGCTTAAAAAAATTGAAAAATTTGCAGACCAGTGTATGAAATGCGGTTTTTGCAGTTTTTTCTGTCCTGTGTATCAGGAAGAGAAGGTTGAAACCGCAGTTGCACGAGGAAAAAACTATCTTATAAAGCTTGCCCTGAAGGGCGAACAGGAGTTTACCGAGGAGATGGCTGATATTATCGGAAAATGCCTCCTCTGTAAACGGTGCGCTGCCAACTGTCCATCAAAAACACAGATTGACCGGGTTGTCGTGGGAGCAAGGGCACAGATGGTGAAAGACAAAGGGCTTGGTTTTATTAAGGATTTTGCATTTAGAAAGGTTATGTCAAACAGAAAGGCCTTCGGGAGATATGTAAAACTCGCAAAGGCTTTCCAGTGGATGCTACCAAAGACTGAAGGTAATATCAGGCATTTGCCTGACTTTTTAAAGGCCCTCGGACAGGGAAGGCACATCCCTAATCTGGCAAAGACCTTTTTGCGTGATATGGTAAAACCGGTATACAAACCCGTAAACGGCGAGAAACCAAAAATGAGGGTAGGCTTCTTCATGGGCTGCGCAACCGATTTTGTATATCCTGAGCTGGGACTGAAGTTGATAGATTTTCTTACCAAAAGGGGTATAGAGGTTGTTGTGCCGGAGAGCCAGAATTGCTGCGGCGCTGCCATCTATTTCAGCGGTGATTTTGAAACCGGTCGGATGCTTGCAGAAGAGAACATAAAAGCCTTCGAAGGGGTTGACTATGTTGTCACTGCCTGCGGCACATGCAGTTCAACGCTTAAGGATTATCAGAAGTATCTCCCCGACAACGAAGATCAGCAGAAACGGTATGAGGCCTTTGAAAAGAAGATAAAGGACAGCACAGAGTTCGTAATCGATGTTATGAAAATTCCACCGGAAGACTTTAAACTGAGGAAGGAATTTGAAGGCAAGACCGCCACATGGCATGATCCGTGCCATCTTATAAGGTATCAGAATATTAAAGAACAGCCCAGGGCGATCCTAAAGGCATTAAAGGGATTGAAATATGTGGAGATGCCCAACGCGGATATGTGCTGCGGCATGGGCGGTTCCTTCAGCGTGTATCACTATGACCTTACGAAGAAGATAGCCGACAAGAAGATGGACGGCATCAAAGCAACGGGAGCGGATATTGTAGTTACTGCCTGCCCCGGTTGTATGATCAATTTAATAGACAATGCTCTGAGGAACAAGATGACCCAAAAGGTATATCATTTCCTGGAGCTTGTCGAGTAAGCGTAAATTTAAAAAAGCTGACTTTAAAACTACTTAAGGAGGGTTAATCATGAACAATGGTCACTGGATGACGGCAAAGGATGTCTTGAGGGTCAATGCCTTCAAATGGCCGGACAAGATAGGCATCAAAGACATGAACAAAGCGTATACCTTTAAGCAGTGGGATGACAGGGCGTGCAGACTTGCAAATGCCCTTGCCGATATGGGTCTTAAGAAAGGCGAAAGATTTGCTGTGCTTGCATACAACTGTGTAGAGTGGCTCGAAATATATGCTGCTGCTGCAAAGGGCGGATTTATCTGTGTGCCGCTGATGTTCAGGCTTGCAGAACCGGAAATGGAATACATAATCGATCACTGTGAGGCAAAGATATTTATAGTACAAGGCGGAAAAGACAGAGACGGGGCTGAACTTCCATGGATAGATGCGGTCAACGGGATGAAGAAAAACCTCACTACAGTCGAAAAGTATGTCTCTTTTGCAATAGATAATCCACACTTCGACGGTTTTTCCTCTTATGAGGATATAATCGCAGCAGCAAGCCCGGGAGAGCCTGCGGTAACGGTTGATGCGGATGATATCTGGGTCATCATGTATACAGGCGGGACAACAGGGAGGCCAAAAGGCGTTATGAAGAGCCATGCCAACCTCTTTGCCCAGTATTTTATTATGATTTACGACCACCAGTTTAATTTTGAAGACACAAACCTTCTTGTCATGCCTTGTTGCCACGTCAACTCATT
The DNA here is from genome assembly GCA_026388255.1 of Pseudomonadota bacterium. Taxonomy (NCBI): domain Bacteria; kingdom Pseudomonadati; phylum Pseudomonadota; species Pseudomonadota bacterium. The sequence continues at coordinate 108,283 of JAPLKC010000080.1, forward strand.
GTTTTACTCCTTTGTCGTCACATGGGTAGGCGGCACTGTCATGGCATATAATATGGTGAGCTTTAATCCTGAAAACCTCCTGAAGACCTTTGCAGAACATAAGATCACCTTTACCTCTCTTGTTCCGACCCATTATATTATGCTTCTTGCACTCCCGGATGCGGTAAAGGCCAAATACGATGTAACATGCGTAAAGAAGCTCCTTTGTTCTTCAGCTCCGGCAAGGCGGGACACAAAACTCGGTATTCTGGAGATGTTCCCGAATTCAAACCTCTACGAAGCATACGGGTCTACAGAGGCAGGCATCGTGACTGTGTTGAAGCCCCATGAACAGATGACAAAACTTGGCTCCATCGGACGTGAGGTCATGGGTACGGATATAATAAAACTCTACGACGAAGATGGAAACCTCATCACAAAGCCGAATGAGGTGGGCGAACTCTACTCAAGAAGCTCCATGCTCTTTGAAAGTTACTGGAAAGATCCGGAAAAGACAGCAGCAGCAATGAAGGGCGAGTACTTCAGCGCAGGCGACATGGCCTACATTGATGAGGACGGATACTATACACTCGTTGACAGAAAGGCCAACATGATAATCTCCGGCGGTGAAAACATATTTCCCTCTGAAGTGGAGAACTGTGTCGGCGGGCACCAGGCTGTAAAAGACGTTGCAGTTATCGGCGTACCTCATGAAAAGTGGGGTGAGCAGGTTACCGCTTTTGTGGTCCTGCATGAAGGAAAGACTGCAACACCGGAAGAGATCTCAGGTTTCTGTAAAGGCAAGATCGCCGGTTTTAAGGTTCCCAAGAATGTAATCCTTATAAAAGATGAAGAGATGCCAAGAAGTGGCGCAGGCAAGATTCTCCACAGGATGTTGAGAGAACAATACGGAAAGTGGAGTGACCACACATAAAAGCATCTCTTGCAGCTCACACGGTGAGCGAGAGGGGAAGGCTCCGACGGCTCTGCCGGTGGAGGGGGCGACGCAAGCCCCTGTAAATGAAGAGATGCCAAGAAGTGGCGCAGGCAAGATTCTCCACAGAATGTTGAGAGAACAATACGGAAAGTGGAGTGACCACAAATAATATCGATGAACAGGATGTAAAAAAAGCGGGGATTGACTCCCCGCTTTTTTTATACATGAAAGACTTATTTATTGCCCATTGGGGCAAGATAATAAGAGCACTGGCTTTAACGGTTTGCTTAATCGTTGCGGTTGTTGACATATCATATACCAGTCACCCACTCATTACCGACGATGCATATACCCAGGGAAAGGGTAATTTTCAATTGGAGGTTACCGGTGACTATGTAAATGACAAGGATACCGACAAGGGAGCGACAACAAATTCCGCAACAGCCGCTACAACTATATACTTACGGGATAATAGAAACCATAGATATAGTTGCAACAATGGGCTATCAAAACATAAGGAAGAATACCGATGGAACTACTTCAAAAATGACGGGGTGGTTGATGCAGGGATAGATGTGAAATAGAGGTTCTACGAGAAAAGAATGACCTCTTTCTGGCAATCAAACCGGGCATAATTTTTCCTACAGGCGATAATGATAAAGGATTGGGCAGCGGCATCGTCCGCTTTCGATTCTTTTTCATCTCAAACAAAGGAATTAGAGCCCTTTACTTTACACCTGAACCTGCGATACATGAGGAATAATAGCAAGAACGATGAAAAAAAATATATCGCTCACGCCTCTTTGGCAGGCGAGTGGAAGATTATGCGAAAACTCAGACTTGTAGCCAACGCAGGCATCGAAACATGCAAAGACCGTTCATACGTCAATGACCCGGCCTTTATCCTGGGAGGGCTTATCTGCTCTATTACTGATAAGATTGATATCGATGTGGGGATCAAACACGGAATCACGAGGACAGAGAATGATTTTACTGCACTTGCCGGTATAACAATCAGGTTCTGAGAGACCGAAATAGTTGAATACCATTTTCTTGTAAACAAATTTCAGCAAAATGAAAATTGACAATCGTTTTATTCTATACACAAATAACCTTTGACAAAAGCAGATAATTTGGGCTATTTTATAGCGTTATTTACATACAGATATAACGGTATTTAACGCTTGACTCTTGTAATAGAAAGGAGGCAACATCATGCATTGCTACCGTACCTTGTTTGGCATGGGCATGGCTGTAATTATTTTTTCCATGCTATTTTTATCAACGAGCCCATCATATGGCGAAGAACTGGTAATTTTTGCCGGGGCGGCAAGCAAACCCCCGACAGAAGAAGCTGCAAAAGCATTTGAAAAAAAGACAGGCGTAAAGGTAAATATCAATTTCGGTGGTTCAGGCTTTGTGCTTTCGCAAATGGGTTTAAGTAAATCGGGTGATCTCTACTTTCCGGGTTCATCGGATTTCATGGAACTGGCAAAAAAGAAAGGGCTGGTCTTCCCTGAAACCGAGCGCTATGTCGTATACCTTGTCCCGACCATAAACGTACAGAAGGGAAACCCGAAGGGGATAAAATCGCTTCAGGATCTCACAAGGCCGGGGGTCCGGGTTGCCATTGCAAACCCTGAAGGGGTCTGTCTTGGCTTGTACACTGTTGAGATTATTGAAAAGAATTTCGCTCCCGCAGAAAAGGCTGCCTTTAAAAAAAATCTTGTCAATTATACAGAAAGCTGCGAAAAAACAGCAACCGCTGTGTCATTGAAGGCAGTGGATGCTGTGATCGGCTGGAACGTATTCGAGTACTGGAGTCCGGATCGTATAGAAACCATCCCCCTTAAAAAACAGGAGGTTGTACGTATCGGTTATATCCCTATCGCCATATCGAAATTTACCAAAAACAGGGTCCTTGCCCAAAAATTTATTGATTTTGTTTTATCCGAGGAAGGAAAGTCCCTGTTTAAAAAATACCATTACTTCATGAATCCTGAAGAAGCGGCACAATGGATTGGAGAGAAAAAACCCGTCGGTGGTGAATATACGGTCCCGAAGGATTGGATCAAAAAATGAGTTTCAAACGACTCGCCATTGTCTTCAGTTTTTTCATATTTATCCTGTATGCCGGGCTTATCCTGTCACTTTTTTATTTCTACAGGGCAGGACTGTTTCTTGATATCCTTCTCTCTGAAAGGACCCTGTTCTCCATCCGTTTAAGCCTTACCGCGGCGACAGTTGCCACCATGCTCTCGGTTTTTTTTGCCGTCCCTTCCGCCTATGCTCTGTCGCGGTTCAGGTTTCCCGGCAGGCAGGTGATTGATACTGCCCTCGAACTTCCCATGATCGTCTCCCCCGTTGCCCTGGGCGCAATGCTCCTTATCTTTTTCAATAATCCTATCGGAATTGCCATTCAGGATAGGGGCATACAAATAGTTTTTACCGTCTACGGCATCCTCCTTGCTCAGTTCGTAACCACTGTCGGCATTGCAACGAGGCTTATTAAAGCAGCTATGGACGAGATCCCCCAAAGATATGAAGAGGTGGCAAAGACCCTCGGGGCGTCGCCTGCAAAGGCCTTTTTCACTGTTACACTGCCGCTGAGCAGGAAAGGGATTATCGCTGCTTTTATCCTTACCTGGGCAAAGGCCCTCGGTGAATTCGGCGCAACAATTACCATTGCCGGTTCTATGGCGATGAAAACAGAGACTATCCCTGTTGCAATATTTATGAGACTTGCCGGTGCAGACATAGAAGGGACAGTAGTCCTGGTCCTGATCCTCATCGGGATCGGCCTTGGTGTTCTGTACAGTGTGAGGCTGTTTACCCGGAAGGCAAGTTATATATGAATCGGATGACTAAGCCATGCCCCGTATAGAGTTGAATAACATAAGCAAATACATACTCCACAATATAAGCCTCGAAATAAAGGACAAGGAACTTCTTGCCCTTGTTGGCCCGAATGGTGCCGGGAAATCTACACTCCTTAATGTCATTGCGGGACTCATTGATTACAGCGGTGAAGTGTTTTTCGACAATAAGCAGATGGATCGTATCCCACCCCACAAACGGGGAGTAGGCTACCTGTTCCAGGATTTAGCCCTCTTTCCCCATCTAAACGTGTCTTCCAATATAGCCTACGGTCTTAAAATACAAGGATATCCTGCAAAAACTATTCACAAAAGGGTGTCGGAGCTTATGGACGCCCTGAATATAACAAAACTGAAAGATAGATACCCCATGTCTTTAAGCGGCGGGGAAAAACAGAGGGTAGCAATTGCCCGTGCCATTGCTCCGTTTCAGAAGATTTTGCTTCTTGATGAGCCCTTCTCCGGGCTCGATCCGCAAACATCGAAATACTTCCGGATAGAATTATGGGAGCTATTGAAGCGTCTTGAGATTACATCAATATTTGTAATCCACGATCTGTTGGGCGCAGAAGAACTGGCCGATAGAATTGCCATTATTCACAACGGCTGTATAGAACAGATTGCATCCCCGAACGATATTTTTTTTAATCCCGGCACTGATGTAGTCTCGGATTTTATCGGTATGCCGAATATCTTAAATTGCGATAGCTGTCGCATCCTCTCTTCGGGGCTTATAGAAGTCACATCAGGTGATATGGTGATTGTTCTTCCCTATGAAGGCATTGGCATTAAAAAGCTCGCCATACCCCCTCAAGACATCTTCATATCGGATACAAAACCGCCGGGGCCTGCCCTTAACCGTTACAGGGGAATTGTTACCGAAGTTTTGCCGATTAATTCTACAACAAGGGTAAGGGTGGCTATAGGAGACAACAACCTTCTTGCCGAGCTTCAAAAAAGCACCTTTGACGAAATGCACCTTGAGATGGGCAAAGAGGTCTACGTTATTATAAAACTCCGGAGATTACGTTATTTCGAAGTGTAATTCACCATGCCGCATTCATATAATATCCATATATTCGCCACTTGACCCTTCAGGCAAAATCCTCTTATAATAAGGAAATTTGAAACACAAGGGGAGGCAATAATGAATACTGTTATTTTATTCGGAAGTCCGCGAAAAGAGGGCAATACAGTCCAGCTTACCGGCATATTTTCGCAAACATTAAAAGAGAGAGGACATAACGTTCGAACCATATATTTGAACGACTTGAATATCAGGCCCTGCCAGGGATGTCTTGCCTGTATGCCGGTAGGGATATGTAAAATAAATGATGATATGAAAGACATACGTAAATATATTATGGAATCCAACATTATTGTCTATGCAACGCCCATCTACTGGTTTTCTTCATCCAGTCAGTTAAAACTCGTAATTGACAGGTCTTTAGCTTTTCTTGATGAGAACTATGGGTCACGGGTCAAAGGAAAAAAGGCCGTCACCATCATAACCTGCGCCGATGAAGATATTGAAACATGCAGACCTGCCATAGATATGTTCAAGAAGACCTTCAGCCTTCTTGGCCTTGACTATGCGGGCAGCATTGAAGCAACCGGGTGTGAACAAAAGGGCATCGTGAAAGACGAGTATAAAGAAAAAACAAAAGCACTTGCAGAATCCATAGCATGAATATAAGTGGTCCCCTGTACTTTACAACTAAAAAAGTAGGCAAAGCCATCTGGGATTATCAGATGCTTAAAGAAGGCGACAAAGTGCTGATAGGCGTGTCGGGGGGCAAAGACAGCCTTTCTCTTCTCAGGATCATGAAGGAACGGATAAAATTTGTCCCTATAAACTATGAAATTACGGCATGTTTTGTAGATATGGGCTTTGACTGGGTCAACAAGGATATATTAATCGAACATTTTGAAAAAGAGGAAATCCCCTACGTCATTGCGCCGCACCCTGACGGATGGAACGGAAAAGAAGCTTTCGACTGCTTCTGGTGCAGTTGGAACCGAAGGAAGGTATTGTTCGACCTTGCCCACGAAGGCGGGTATAACAAGATTGCCTTTGCCCACCATATGGATGATATTATTGAAACAATGCTTTTGAATCTCTTTTTTCAGGGGGAAATAGGCACCATGCGTCCCTATCAGGAGATGTTTGACGGCGAGCTTGCAATCATAAGACCCCTGGCATATGTCGAAGAAAAGGAGCTGACCGGGCTTGCAAAAGCGCTCGAACTACCCGTCATCTCCTCTGAATGCCCCAACGGCAAGACATCAAAAAGAAGCCTAATAAAGGGCGTTATTGCGGAGCTTAAAACACATAACCCGAATGTGAAAAAAAATATCTTCCGAAGCCTGCAAAAGGTAAGGAAAGAATACCTGCTGGATTGATTATAATACCAATTCGCCTTCAATCATTTAACTTCGTTACCTCATCGTCACGCTCCTCGACGTCCCTTCTGATACCCTACAACCCGTGGCACACGCACATTGAATGCTGGTTCGAGGGTAAAGTGTTTGTGGGGGTTATATATAACCGGTTTATGCTTTCGCGCATTAACTGGAAGCCGCTGCCTTAGGTAAAACCAATTGTTTATTCTGTTTCTCTTCCCGAATCAAACATGACATCATCGGGTAATTCATCAACATCTCCGGCAATGGCAGGAAAATGTTTTGTAAGCAGTTCCCCTGCTTCCATAATGGCTTCGCAGAGAGCATCAC